>NZ_JAEIMH010000035.1:0-9589 GCF_016464295.1 Streptomyces sp. N35
CGGCGGGGCGCGCCCCGCGGGCCCCCGGCCCCCCCCCCGCGCGCCCGCGCAGGCGTCGCCGCCCGCGGGCGCGCCCGCCGGCGCCACCCATCACGCCTACGGGCACGCCGAGTTGGACCCGTCCCATGAGCACACCCGTGCCGACGAACCGGCCGAGCCGCTCGGTGAGCACGGCCGTACCGGCACCCCCGCGCGCGGCACCACCGTTCCCCGGCAGCTGCGCCGGCGCGGGCTCGGTGCCTGGGCGCGGCGGGTCGCGGGCGGGCGCCCCGCGGGGGGACCCCTGGCGCCGGCCGGACCCCCCCCCGCGCCACAGTTCGTCGAGCGCACCCCCCAGCCCGAGACCTGGCCCGACCCCGCGGCCCTGCTGCTCACCGCGCTCGGCCCGGGACCGCGGCTCTGGGAGCGCGGCCGGGAGCATCCCGAGGCGCTCACCGTGCGGCTCGGCACCGTGGACCGGCCGCTGACCGACCAGGGCGGCTTGCCGCCCCTCCCCAAGCTCTCGGCTTCTCCCCCGGAGCGGGGGATGCCCCATGTGCCCGTCACGGTCGGGCTGCGCGAGGCCGGCGGGCTCGGGCTCGCGGGGCCGCGGGCGCGCCTGACCGGGCTCGCGCGCGCCGTGCTCGCCCAGCTCGCGGCGCTGCACGCGCCCACGGAGCTGGAGATCGTGCTGCTCAGCACGGACCGTTCGCGCACGGTGGAGCAGCGGGTCGCCGAGTGGACCTGGCTGGGCTGGCTGCCGCATCTGCGGCCGGCCCGCGGTGAGGACTGCCGGCTCCTGGTGGCGTACGACCGTGAGCAGGCGGCGGCCCGTACGGATGAACTGCTGCGCCGGATCGACGACCGGCTCGACGAGGGCGAGGCCCCCGGCCGCGCCGCGGGGCCCCGCACGCTGCTCGTGGTGGACGGCGACCCCGGTTCGGCCGCGCTGCGGGCGGCGACCGTGCGGCTCGCCGAGGAGGGTCCGGGGGCCGGGATCCATGTGCTGTGCCTCGCCGAGACCCCGTCCGCGTCCCCGTCGTCGCCGGTCTCGGTGACGTACGAGACGGCGTGCACGGCGCTGCCCGCCTTCCGCTCCTGCGGTGCGGTGGCGCTCCTGAGCGGCGATGTGGCCACGGCGCTGCGCCTTGTGCGTACGGTGCGCGGGCAGCTCGCCGGGCAGGGCACCGTCGCGTCGGTGGACGCGGTGTCGCCGGCGTGGGCGGAGCGTTTCGCGCGGGCCCTCGCACCGCTGCGTACGGCGGAGAACGGGCCGCAGGCCGCCCGTCTCGCCTCCCCGCTGCCCCAAGCCGCCCGCCTCCTGGACGAGTTGGGGCTCGCGCGGGCCACCCCCGCATCGCTGCTCGCCCGCTGGGCGGCGGCCGCGGACGACCACGATTCGCCGGGCGGGCGCGCCTGGGCGGTGCTCGGGGCCGGCCCGCGCGGCCCGGTCTGCGCGGACCTGGTCGCCCAGGGGCCGCATGTCATCGTCGAGGGTCCCCCGGGCAGCGGGCGCACCGAGCTGCTGCGGGCGGTCGCCGCCTCGCTCGCCTCGGCCGAACGTCCGGACCGGCTCGGTCTCGTCCTCGTGGACGGCGCGGGCGCGGAACGGGGTGACGGGCTGCGGCCCGCCACGGAGCTGCCCCATGTGACCACGCACCTCGCGGCCAACGACCCGGTACGGATGCGGGAGTTCGCCCAGTCCCTGACGGCCGAGCTGAAGCGGCGCGGCGAACTGCTCGGCCGGAGCGATTTCGCCGAGTGGCATACGGGGCGGGCGGTCGCCGGGCGGATGGTCGCGCAGCGCTCGGGTTCCGGGGACGGTTCGGCGGACTTGGACGCACCCCCGAGCTCGACCCTCAAGTTGCGTGCGGGCGGGCGGAGTTCCGATGCGGGGATCACGCAGGAGACGGCTCTTGCGCGACTTGTCGTCGTGGTCGACGACCTCGACGCCCTGATCGCCCCTGCGCTCGGCGCACCCGGGCGGCCCTCGGCCGGCTCGGTGGTCCGGGCCCTGGAAGCCGTCGTACGGGAGGGTGAGCGGCTCGGCGTCCATCTGGTCGCGGCGACCGGGCGGCCCGAGCGGACGGTGGATTCGCTGCCGGTCCGGGGCGCCGCCGTACGGATCGTCCTCGCCGCGCCCTCCGCCGCGCCGGAGGATCCGGCGCCCGGGCGGGGGCGGCTGCTGCTCGCCGACGGCCGGGTGGTGCCGTTCCAGACGGGGCGGGTCACGGGGCGCATCCCGCGTACGGCCACGCTGCGGCCGACCGCGGTGGCCCTGGAGTGGGAGCGCATGGGCGATCCGCCGGACCGCCGCCCCGTACGCGAACTCGGCAACGGACCGACGGACTTGGCCCTCCTCGCCAGCGCGCTGGAACGGGCGACCCGGTCGGTGGCGGCCCGCGAGGTTCCTTCGCTGTTGTGAGGGTGTGGCGTTCCGGGGTGCGGGCCGCAGGCACCCGCTGAACCCTCCGGGTTTGTCCTGACATCCCGTCACGACCCCATCACGATCGCCCACTTGACACCGCAGGCGCTCTTGCCGCCCCCCATCACCGGGCGTAGACCAGACCGCACGGGACAGCGGAACGGGAGAGACGGGGCAGTGATGCGCACAACTCTTCGGACACGCAGGGCCGCGATCGCGCTCGCCGCCGTGGGCGCTTTGGCGCTCAGCGGCTGCGGTGACGACGGCGGCTCTGAGGACAAGCCCGGTGACGGCAAGGACACGGGAGCGGCCCAGACGGTCGAGCTGCCCAAGCTCGACGGCCAGACACTGGAGGTCTCGGGCGTGTGGTCCGGGCCCGAGGAGAAGAATTTCAGGAAGGTACTCGAAGAGTTCGAGAAGCGCACGGGCGCGACGGTCAACTACCTGTCCACCGGGGACAACACCGCCACCGTGCTCGGCACGAGGATCGAGGGCGGCAAGCCGCCGAACGTCTCCTTCCTGCCGCAGGTGGGCGTGCTGCACCAGTTCGCCGAGCGCGGCTGGGTGAAGCCGCTCGGCAAGGAGGCGCAGGCGCAGCTCGACAAGAACTTCAGCAAGGGCTGGAAGGACCTCGGCGCATACGAGGGCAAGCAGTACGGCGTCTACGCGAAGGCCGCGAACAAGTCCCTGGTCTGGTACAACACCGAGGGCTTCGAGACCGCGGGCATCACGGAACCGCCCACCGACTGGAAGGGTTTCGTCGAGACGGCGCAGACGCTGTCCGACGCGGGCTGGCCGGCTGTGTCCATCGGCGGCCAGGACGGCTGGACCCTCACCGACTGGTTCGAGAACGTCTACCTCTCGCAGGCCGGGCCCGAGAAGTACGACCAGCTGGCCAAGCACGAGATCAAGTGGACCGATCCCAGCGTGAAGGAAGCCCTCACCACGCTCGCCGAGCTGTGGGGCAAGGACGACCTGATCCAGGGCGGCGCGGACGGCGCGCTGCGCACCGAGTTCCCGAAGTCCGTGACGAACACCTTCAGCGGTGACTCCCCGGCGGCGATGGTCTTCGAGGGCGACTTCGTCGCGGCGAACATCAACGCCGACACGGACGCGAAGCTCGGCGAGGACGCCGATGTCTTCAAGTTCCCGGCGGTCGGCGACGAATCGCCGGTCGTCAGCGCCGGCGACGTGGCCACGGTCCTCAAGGACGGCGAGGCATCCCAGGCGATGATCACCTGGCTGGCCTCGAAGGACGCGGCCGAGATCTGGGTGAACCAGGGCGGCATCCTGTCCCCCAACAAGTCCGTGGACATGGCCAAGTACAAGGACAAGATCACCCGCGAGATCGCCCAGGCCCTGCTGGACGCCGGTGACGACTTCCGCTTCGACATGTCCGACCAGGCTCCGGCCGCGTTCGGCGGTACGAAGGGGCAGGGCATGTGGAAGGGGCTGCAGGACTTCCTGAAGAACCCCGGTGACGTGGAAGGGCTGCAGCAGCAGCTGGAGAGCGCCGCGGCCAAGGCGTACAAGGGCTGACGGCCTCCGATGTCGACCCCTGCAGTGAGCGCGGGGGCCGCCGGTCCTGCCGGTGTGCCCCCCGCGAAACCGCGCAAGAGCGTTCTGGGCACCAAGCCTTGGGTGGTGGTGGCCTTTCTGCTGCCCGCCCTGGTGATGCTCGGGGCGCTCGTGGTCTACCCCATCGGGTACTCCGTCTACCGCAGCCTGTTCGACGAGTCCGGTGACGGGTTCGTCGGGCTCGGCAACTACGGCGATGTGTTCAGCGACGACGCCACGTTCACGGCCCTGAAGAACACCGCGATCTGGGTCGCGGTGGCGCCCGCCCTGGTCACCGGGCTCGGCCTGATCTTCGCCGTGCTCTCCGAACGGGTGCGCTGGCAGACCGCGTTCAAGCTGCTCATTTTCATGCCCATGGCCATCTCGATGCTGGCCGCGGGCATCATCTTCCGGCTCGTCTACGAGGCGGACCCGGACCAGGGTGTGGCGAACGCCGTGGTGGTGGGCGTGCACGACACGTTCGCCGATTCCACCGGCTATCCCAAGGCGAACGCGCCCGTCTGGTCGGACATGGAGGGCCCGCGCGCCAAGGGTCCGTACACCACCAAGTCCACGGTGTCCGCGGGCGATCCGGTGATGCTGCCGCTCGTCGGCATCCCGCCGGACAAGGTGCCCGGCGATCCCGGAGCGGCCAAGGCGGCCGAGACCTCGGGTGACGAGATCACCGGCACCGTATGGCTGGACTTCCAAAAGGGCGGCGGCGGGGAGAAGGGCGTCGTCGACGGGACCGAGCGCGCCCTGCCCGGCATCAAGGTCGAGGCGGTCAAGGACGGCGAGGTGGTCGCGTCGGCCACGGCCGGCGACGACGGTACGTTCGCGCTGCCCGCGGAGGCCGAAGGGGCCCAACTCAGGCTGCCCGCATCGAACTTCGGGGCGCCCTACAACGGGCTCGACTGGCTCGGCCCGAGCCTGGTCACGCCCGCGGTGATCGGCGCGTACGCCTGGATGTGGGCGGGCTTCGCGATGGTCCTCATCGCGGCCGGGCTCGCGGGAGTGGACCGCAATCTCCTGGAGGCGGCGCGCGTCGACGGGGCCAACGAGTGGCAGGTGTTCCGGCGGGTCACGGTGCCGCTGCTCGCACCGGTCCTCGTGGTCGTGTTCGTCACCTTGATGATCAACGTGATGAAAATCTTCGACCTGGTCTACATCATCGCGCCCGAACCCGTGCAGGACGACGCCAACGTCCTTGCGCTGCAGCTGTATCTGGTGGCCTTCGGGCCACGCGCCGACTACGGGCTCGGCAGCGCCATCGCCATCGTCCTGTTCATCCTCGTCATGCCGGTGATGATCATCAACATCCGGCGCCTGCGGAAGGAGGGGCGGCGATGAGCGAGTCATCGGCGGCATCCGAGTTCTCCGGCCCCGCGGGCCCCGAGACCCCCGCCAAGGCGGCGCCCATCGCCGCACCCGGCCGGGCGGGGGCTCCGCCGCAGCGCCCACTCGCCCCGCGGATCGCCACCGCCTCGGGCGGTGGGGTGCTGCGCGTCTTCCTGATCCTGATGGCGCTGCTCTGGCTCACCCCGACCCTCGGTCTGCTCGTCTCCTCGTTCCGCGACCCGGGCGCGATGACCGAGTCGGGCTGGTGGACGGTGTTCAGCGAGCCCTCGCAGTTCACCTCCGAGCTGTACTCGACCCTGCTCGGCAACGACGCGATCACCGACTCGCTGCTCAACACCGTCTGGATCACGGTGCCTTCGACGGTCCTCGTGGTCGTCATCGGCGCGATGGCCGGCTACGCGTTCGCCTGGATGGACTTCAAGGGGCGCGACTGGTGGTTCGTGGCCGTGGTGGGCCTGCTCGTCGTCCCGATCCAGATCGCGCTGATCCCGCTGGCGCGCCTGTTCGGCGACATCGGGGTGTTCGGTTCGATCGTCGGCCCGATCCTGTTCCATGTGGGCTTCGGTCTGCCGTTCGCGGTGTTCCTGCTGCGGAACTTCTTCGCGGAGATCCCGCGTGAACTCCTCGAGGCGGCGCGACTCGACGGCGCCGGCGAGATACGGCTGTTCTTCACCGTGGTGATGCCGCTCGCGGGGCCCGCCCTCGCCTCGCTCGCCATCTTCCAGTTCCTGTGGGTGTGGAACGACCTCCTGGTGGCACTGATCTTCACCGACACCTCGTCGCAGCCGCTGACGGTCGCCCTGACCCGCGAGACCCGGGCGTTCAGCCAGAACATCGAGACACTCGCCCCCGGCGCGTTCCTCTCGCTGGTGATCCCGCTGGCCGTGTTCTTCGCGTTCCAGCGGCAGTTCGTGTCCGGTGTGATGGCGGGAGCCGTCAAGTAGCGCGAGGGAGAGAACCGTCAAGTAAACGATGAGCGAACGAAGGCGGAAGGCGCCCTGACCTGCAGGGCGCCTTCCGTCGTACCGGACGGTTCCCCCGTATGCCACGTCTGGCGTAACTGCTCTACGCCCAGGGCCGTTTCACGGCAGTATGCCCGTGCCGACCCATGGATGTGCCTTGCCCCGGTTCAGTGTCATCGTCCCCGTGTACAAGGTGCAGGCATACCTGCACGAATGCCTCGCATCGGTCCTCGAACAGTCCTGCACGGACTTCGAGTTGATCGTCGTCGACGACTGCTCACCCGACGGATCGCCCGCGATCATCGACGAGTTCGCGGCCGCGGACCCCCGGGTCAGAGCCGTCCACCTCGCCGAGAACGTCGGCCTCGGACGGGCCCGTAACGCCGGCATGGCGCAGGCGCGCGGCGAGTACCTGATCTTCCTGGACAGCGACGACACCCTCACCCCGGACTCCCTGCGCGCGATCTCCGAGCGCCTCAAGGAGACCGACAGCCCGGACGTCCTGCTCTACGACTACGCGCGCACCTACTGGACCGGCGAGATCCGCCGCAACGAGTTCGCGCACCTGCTCGCCGAAGAGGGTCCCGCGAGCTTCCAACTGGCCGACCGGCCGGGCCTGTTGAAGGTCATCATGGTCGCCTGGAACAAGGCGTACCGCCGCGAGTTCATCGAGGAGCAGCAGCTCGCCTTCCCACCCGGCTACTACGAGGACACGCCCTGGACGTACCCGGCGCTCCTCGCGGCCGAGTCGCTCGCGGTCCTCGACCGGGTCTGCGTGCACTACCGCCAGCGCCGCCGCGGCTCGATCCTCGGCACGACCAGCCGTAAGCACTTCGACATCTTCGACCAGTACGAGCGGGTCTTCGCCTTCCTCGACTCCCGCCCCGAGCTGGCCCGTTGGCGTCCGGTGATGTTCCGCCGGATGACCGACCACTACTCGACGCTCTTCACCAAGCGCGGCCGCCTGCCACGCGGCACCCGGGCCGAGTTCCTGCGCAGGGCCCGCACCCACTACGGCCGCTACCGCACCAAGGGCCACCCGGTACCGCCGCGCACCCGGCTGCGGCACGCGCTGGTCAAGCTGGGCACGCACCGCACGTACCGGGCGCTGATGCTGTCCCTGGGCGTGAAGGCCCGGCTCGTCTCGTACGCGAAGAGCCTGCGACGCCTCACCCGCGGCGCCCTGCTCCAGGTGCACTACCGCATCCAGCTCAAGCTGCCGGTCAAGACCGACTATGCGGTGTTCTCCGCGTACTGGGGCCGCGGTCACTCCTGCAACCCGGGCGCGATCGAGGCGAAGGTCCGTGAACTCGCGCCCGGTATCCGCACCGCGTGGATCGCACAGCCCGGGCACCACCACCAGGTGCCGACGGGGACGCGGCGTCTGACACCGGGCACGGCGGCGTACTGGACGGCGCTCGCACGCGCCAAGTACCTGGTGAACAACGTCAACTTCGACCGCAGGCTGGTCAAGCGCCCCGGACAGATCCTGATCCAGACCCAGCACGGCACCCCGCTCAAGCACATGGGCCTGGACCTCCAGGACCGCCCGGCCGCCGCCCGTGACACGGACTTCGGGCAGCTGATGGCCAGCGCGGACAAGTGGGACTACGTCCTGTCCGCCAACCGCCACTCGACGCTGACCTGGGAGCGGGTCTTCCCCGCCACGTACGAGATCCTCGAGTACGGCTATCCGCGCAACGACCGCTTCCTGCACGCCACTTCGCACGAGGTGGCCCGGCTGCGCGAGACGCTCGGCATCCCCGAGGGCTCCACGGCGATCCTGTACGCGCCGACGTACCGCGACTACCGGCGCACCCAGCGCACCTCGGTCGACCTGGAGCGGATGCTGCGCGAACTGGGTCCGCGCTACACGGTGCTGACCCGCGCGCACCACAGCTACGAGGCCCCGCTCGCCACCGCCGACTCCGCCCGCCTGATCGACGTCTCGTCCCACCCGAGCGTGGAGACGCTGTGCCTGGCGAGCGACGCGCTGGTCACGGACTACTCGTCGCTGATGTTCGACTACGCCAACCTCGACCGCCCGATCGTCATCTACGCGGACGACTGGGAGGCCTACGAGGCCGCCCGCGGCACCTACTTCGATCTGCGCGCCTTCCCGCCGGGCACGGTCGCCCGCAGCGAGGACGAGCTGATCGACATCTTCGCCACCGGGCACTGGCGCGGCTCGCGCTCGGCGCAGCTGCGGGCCGCGTTCCGTGAGCGCTTCTGCGCGTACGACGACGGACGGGCCGCCGAACGCGTCGTACGCCATCTGTTCCTCGGCCAGACACCTGGCCTTCCCCCGGTGGTTCCCCTGGCGGACAGGCGCCCCGTGCCGGCTGCGGCAGCCACGTCCGCGACAAGGAGGGGCGTACCGCAACCGGCCGAGCCGACGCTCGTTGCCCCTGTGCCCGAACGGCCCTGAAACTCCCGGGAGTTCCGATGCAGCACGCCCCGTGCGACCCCGCCGCCCTGCCCCGCCCCACCAGCCTGTCCGAGGTCAAGGGCTGGTTCCACAGCCCTGATCAGGTGCTCTTCGACTGGTTCCTGACCCGCCAGGGCGAACAGGGCCAGCCGGGTGACCTTCTCGAGATCGGTGCCTATCTCGGCAAGAGCGCCATCTTCATGGGCCGTTATCTGCGCCCCGGTGAACTCTTCACGGTCTGCGACCTCTTCGACTCCCCGGCCGAGGACGACGCGAACAGCCGCGAGATGAACCGCTCGTACGCGACCCTCACGCGCCGCGCCTTCGAGGCCAACTACCTGTCGTTCCACGACGAGCTTCCGGCCGTCGTCCAGGGCCCGTCCTCGGTGATCACCGACCACGTCGAGCCGGGCACGTGCCGCTTCATCCACGTGGACGCCTCGCACATGTACGAGCACGTGCACGGCGACATCGCGGCCGCCCGTGACCTGATCGGCCCGGACGGCATCCTCGTGCTCGACGACTTCCGCGCCGAGCACTGCCCGGGCGTCGCCGCCGCCACCTGGGGCGCGGTCGCCACGACGGGACTGCGCCCGCTGTGCATCACGGCCACGAAGTTCTACGGGACCTGGGGCGCGTACGACGAGGTGCACGCGGATCTCGCGGCGATGCTCGCGGGCCGTGACGACATGTGGCACGGCGCCGAGCAGGTGGCGGGCGACCCGATGATCCGGATCAGCGGCCGCAAGGCACGGCTGCCCCAGCAGCCGGTGTCGCGGCATCGCGGGGCGCGGACTCCCGCGCACCATCCGGTGCGCAGGGGCGGGCTGCGGGCGCTCCTGGGGCGGGGCTGATGCCGCACATCCCCTCCGCACGCGG
>NZ_JAEIMH010000035.1:9599-89040 GCF_016464295.1 Streptomyces sp. N35
TCCGACCAGGACCTGTTCGGCGTACTGATCGAGGCGACCGGCCCCGAGCCGGGCGATCTGGCCGAGATGGGGTGCTATCTCGGCAAGAGCGCGATCCTCATGGGGCGCCATCTGGGGCCCGGCGACGTGCTGACGGTCTGCGATCTGTTCGGCGACGAGACCCACGGCAGCTACAGCCGCCGCGGCACGCTCGCGTACTACCGCAAGCGGCTCACCCGGGACGCGTTCGAGGCGAACTACCTCGCGTTCCACGAGGAGTTGCCCCGTATCGTCCACGGCCGCACCGTGGAACTCGCCGAGGAGCTCGCCGCGAAGAGCTGCCGCTTCGTGCACATCGACGCCTCGCATCAGTACGAGGACGTCAGCGGCGATATCGACATCGCTCGGCGCGCCCTGCGCCCGCACGGCATCGTCGCGCTCGACGACTACCGCACCGAACATGTGCCGGGTGTCGCCGCGGCGGTGTGGGAGGCGGTCTTCACCAAAGGGCTGCATCCCGTGTGCGTCTCGCCCGCCAAGCTGTACGCGACCTGGGGCGACCCCGGGCCGTTCCAGCGGGCGCTGCGCACCTGGGCGGCGGAGCGCACGGACCGGACCGTGGGCGAGGACACCATCCACGGCGGCACGGTGCTGCGCATCGCCCCGTCGAAGCTGCCGCCGCCGCGCGGGGCCCGCCGCGTGGCCCAGGAGCTGCTGCCTCCCGTCGTCCTGCGCGCCGTGAGCAAGGCGCTGCCGTAAGACTCCGAGCCTGCCGCCACCCGGGGGAGAGTGACGCGCCGCTCCCCCGGCGGCGGGTGCTTCGGCGTTTCCCTTTTGCCCATGATGCGCAAGAGAACCGTTCCCCGAGCTCTCCCTTTCGTTCGAGCAGGGGAGACCTCTATGGGCCTGGCCCTGCTCGTCGCGGTGGCGGCGCTGCTCCCCGCACACCGGGCGGCGGCCGACCCCGGGCCGCCCGCTCCCCGGCCGTCGGCCACGGCCGTCCCCCAGTTCATGCCGCACCCGGCCGAGCACTCCGGGGTGCTCGCCCCCGATATGACGCAGGCCTGGCCGCTGTCCGGCGCACAGCGACTCGTACCGGGCATCCGGCAGCTGCCCCCGCAGCCCGACACCCCCGACCAGGCCCTCGCCCCTGAGGTCTACCGGCCCAGCGCGGCCGAGGACGCCCTGGAACCGGTGGCTCCCCCGCCCTCCTCGTACGCCCCGGTCGAGTACGTACCGCCGGCGGACGCGGCGCGCGCGCCCGCCTGTACGGCGAGCACCGGCCCGTATCAGAAGCAGGTCGAGCGCTGGCTGAAGCTGAAGGCGGACGGGCGGCAGTCGGCGGCCGACTGCCGTGCCATCAAGGCCTTCCAGCAGAAGCAGGGCATCCGGCCCGCGATCGGCTTCGCCGGACCGGTGACCTACGCGCGGGTGCGGCAGCTGCAGGCCCTGAAGGACCCCGAGAGCCTCTGCCCGAAGCGGCCGGGGCGGGTGGCGTGCGTCGATCTGAAGCGTCAGCTGATGTGGGTCACCAAGGCCGGCAAGCGCGTCTTCGGCCCGGTGCCCGTGCGCACCGGCCGGGCCGGGTACGGCACCCGCGCCGGCTGGCACAAGATCTACTGGCGGCACAAGAACCACTACTCGACGCTGTACGAGGCGCCCATGCCCTACAGCCAGTTCTTCAATGGCGGCCAGGCCTTCCACGGCATCTACGGAAGCGTCCACCGGCCGCCGGGCTCGCACGGCTGCGTGAACATGACGTTCGGGGACGCCAAGAAGCTGTGGGCCGTCCTCAGGTCGGGAGACCAGGTGTACGTGTGGGGGCGCAAGCCTTAGCGCACGCCCCCGCGGCGCTCCTCACCGCTCCAGGAGCTCGAACAGCTCCTCCCACTGGTCGAGCACCTGCTCCTGCGAGAAGCGCTGGACGTTCACCCGGGCCCGGTCCCCCATGTCGTCCCGCAGCCGGGGATTGCCGGTCAGCCTCAGCAGCCGGTCGGCCAGCGCGTCGATGTCGCCCGCGGGAGCGAGCAGCCCGTCCTCGCCGTCGCGCACGATCTCCCGTACGCCGGGAGCGCAGTCGAAGGCCGCGCAGGGCACCGCGCTCGCCATCGCCTCCATCAGCGCGAGCGGGAAGCCCTCGCCCCGGGAGGACTGCACGAACACCGAGGACTCGGCGAGCACGCCGGGTACATCGGAGGTACGGCCCATCCAGCGCACCGATCCGTCGAGCCCCAATTCCGTGCACTGTGCTCTGAGTTGGGGCTCGTCCGCGCCGGCGCCGTGGATCCTGAGCTCCCAGTCCGGGCGGAACGGCGCGACCTTGGCCCAGGTGTCGAGCAGCATGTCGACCCCCTTCTGGTCCGCGAGCCGTCCGATGCTGGCGACGACCTTCTCCGTACGCGGCGAGGGAACGGCCGGCAGATGGGCGAGGGCGTTGGGCATATGGCCGACGTTCTGCAGACCCTCGTGGATCCAGATGTCGGCGTCTTCCTGGGTGAGGGCGAGCCAGCGGTCCACGTGCGGGTAGTGCCGCTTGATCCAGTGGTAGCGGTGACAGGCCCGGGAGTACGCGAAGGACTCATGGCTCATGCCGACGATCCGCAGATGCGAGGTGTCGACCTCGCGCAGCCACTCCATGGGCCAGACCTGGGTGGCGATCACGACGGAGCCGCGGCGCGCGCCTTGGAGCAGGCCGCCGAGCTGGGCGACCGCCCGCTTCTTGTCGGCGACGCGGGCCGCTTCCTGCCGCCGGGCGGCGGGGTTGAGGCGCTGAACTCCGCTGATCCTGCGCGCTGTTCGCGGGTGGCTCGGATAGAGGGGGGTCACCGGGTAGCCCGGATTGTCGGGCAGCGGCATCTTGAGCTCGGCCTCGTGCACGCCGATGACGTGGACGCTGTGCCCCCGGCCGGTGAAGAGGCGGGCCATCTGATGGGTCCAGCCGGCGACACCGCCGAGTTCGTCGACGGTGTTGCCGAGCAGGAACAGTTCACGCTGCTTCATCGCGTACGGTCCTTCCGGCCAAGGCGGTCACTGAAGAGCTGATCGACGACGGTCCGCGCGGATCGCCCGTCGTCGTACGCGCCGAACTTCGCCGCGAACTCCCGCCGCGCCTGCTGCCACTCGCCGTCGGACTTCTTGAGGCCGGCGAGCGTCTGCAGCAGCTCCTCCTGGGTCTCGACGACCGGGCCGCCGGAACAGGACCGCAGATCGAAGTAGCTGCCGCGTTCGGCGGCGTAGGTGTCGAGGTCGGGCGCGAAGTGGACGATCGGCCGGTCCAGGAGCGCGAAGTCGAACATGATCGACGAGTAGTCGGTGATCAGGACGTCGGCGAGGCACTGGATCTCGCTGACGTCGTGGTGTGCCGAGACGTCGATCACGGTGCCGGGCGGGGTCGCGGGCAGGGTGGCCGTCTCCATGTAGTGCGCGCGTACGAGCAGCACGTGGGTGTCGCCGAAGCGCTCGGCGAACTCGCGGACGTCCAGGGCGAGTCGGGCCTTCTTGTTCCGGGGGGTGCCGCGGAAGGTCGGTGCGTACAGGACGACCGTCTTGTGGTCGGGGATGCCGAGTTCCCCGGCGAGGGCGGGGCGCGGGAAGCGTCCCTCGCGTTCGTCGCGCAGCCGGGCCTCGACCAGGCGGTCGTTGCGCGGGTAGCCGGCTCTCAGGAGCCGCTCCTCGGGGATCCGGTAGGCGTGCGCGAGGGTCCCCACATCGTGTTCGGAGCGCACGAGGAAGTGGTCGAACCGGTCGATGGCACGGGCGAGTTGCGTCCGCTGGGGCGCGTTCTGCATCTTGTGCCTGATCTCGTCGTACCCCATGCGCTTGTACGCGGATCCGTGCCAGGTCTGCAGATAGGTGGTGTGTCCCGGCTTGTTCAGGGCGTGCGGGAACCCTTGGTTGTCCACCCACCACTCGGCCCGTGCGAGCGCCCACAGATAGGGCCAGGACCAGCGTCGCACCAGCTTCGCGTCGGCGGGGAACCCCTGGGGCGAGGAGGCGTAGGACCACGTCGCGTGCACGCGGGCGCGGCGGGCGCGCAGTTCCTCGTACAGGGCGCGCGGGCTGTCTCCGTAGCACTTGCCCATATGGCTCTCGAAGACGATGCTGCCGCGCCGGGCCGGAAGGCGGGACAGCAGCCCCCGGTAGACGCGCAGTTTGAAGCGCTGGGAGTGAAGGACGTCGCGCCGCTTGCGCAGCTTCTTCGCGATGCCCTTGAGCACGCGGGCCGGCCGGAAGTTCGCGAGGTAGTGCGCGGCCGCGTTGGCCTTGCGGGCCGCCTTCCTGCGCGGCAGCAGCGTCACGGCGAGGTGGTGCTTCGCGGTGACGTAGGGCTGCCAGGTGTCGGCGGTGAGCCGCGTCAGCCGCGGCTTGCCGGGCAGGGCCCCCGACTGGCCCGGGACCGTCTCCTCGTCCGCGAACAGGTCGCAGGGCGGGGCCGGTTCACCGTCGACAACCAGGCGCAGGGTGGGGTCCCAGACCCGGTCGCCGATACCGCGGGGGCGCAGGCCGTCGGTGAGCGGGAGGCGCGCCCGCCAGACGAGGGTGTGCCGTTCCACCCGTACCTCGGCCACCGGCAGGGTGACCGTGGTGTCCCCCGCGTCGCGCACCTTGAAGACGAGGGATGCGGTGGTCTTCTCATACGCCGAGGCGTCGAAGGGCAGGGCCGTTTCGCCCTCGACGACCAGGCGTCCCTGCTCGCGTCGGCAGCCGGTGACCCGGCCGAGCAACCGCTGTTCGGCCGGGGTGCGGTACTGGTGGCCGAGTTCGGTGAGGTCGTACACCGCGGTGGTGTGGTCCGGCCCCCAGTACACCCGGCCCTCGCGGTGCACGAGCGGACAGACCACGGTGCCGGGGTGGGCCAGCGCGTACGCGGCCCGCCGCACCCCGTCCGCGTCGCCGTCGGCGAGCAGGCGGACCGCCACCCGTTCCAGGGGCGGGAGTCCGGCGAGGTCGGTGTCGTCGACGAGTCCCGCCACCGTGCGGGCGAGCTCGGCGACGGCCGTGGCGCAGGCCTCGTGGCCGAGGCCGGGCAGGGCGTGCACAGCGGGCAGGACGTGGTCGGCGAGGAAGGCCTCGCGCGCCGCGCGCCGCATGGCGGGGTCGTCCAGGAGCGCGGCCGCCCGGCGCTGCGCGGCGGCCGCGGCCGGCAGGTCCCGCAGCGGGTCGGGGGCGGCACGGCGGGTCGTGATCAGGTTCGGTACGAGGGCGATCCTCTCGGCACCGAGGGCGAGTTCGAGCCCGTCGGCGGTGAAGTCCAGCTTCGAGCGCCGTACGCACAGGCCCGCGCCGAGGGTGTCGCGGGTGACCAGCTCGGGGGCCTGGCCCACATCGGTGAGCACGCGGGAGCGCGCGAACAGGTCCGCCTGCCAGGCGGGCACGGCCTCCTTCCGGCCCTTGCCCGTCAGGCGGCTCCACCGGCCCGCAACCAAGTCGGCGTCCGTGCTCACGGCGGCGGCGTGGAGGTTGCGCGCGGCGTTGCGGTCCAGGAGTTCACCAGGCGCCAGCGGGATCACATAGGTACCGCGCGGTGGGCCGATCCGTACCCGGTGCGGATGCTCGGCGGCGAGTGCGGCCACCGCCTCGGACGGCTCGCCCAGGAGCGCGGCCTCGGTGCCGGCGAGCGTCTGGGCGAGCACCGAGCGCACCGAGGCGCCGACGGCTTCGGCCGAGGTGTTCGCGTCGCAGGTGAGGGCAACGCTGACGAAGAAGAGATCCGCTGTGCTCATCGTCCGTCCACCCCGCCCCGCAGCATCGCGTCGACCACCTGGGCGGCCGCGGTCCCGTCGTCCAGATCGCAGAAGGTGTCGCGGAAGCGGTCGTACGCGCCTTGGTACGCGGTGGCCGATCCGGGCAGCCCGCGCAAGGCGGCGATGACCTCCTCGCCGGTCCGCAGGAGCGGGCCCGGGGCCTGTGCGGGGAAGTCGAAGTAGAAGCCGCGCAGGCCGTCGCGGTAGTGCTCCAGGTCGTACGTGTGGAAGATCATCGGGCGGCCGGTCTGCGCGAAGTCGAACATCATCGACGAGTAGTCGGTGACCAGCACATCGGCGATCAGGAGGAGTTCGGCAGCGTCCGGATGGCGGGAGACGTCCCGTACGAAAGCGGTCTGCGGCACCGAACCGCCGACCAGGTAGTGCCGGCGCACAAGGAGCACATGGTCCTCGCCGAGCGCCGCCTGAGCGGCGGCCGGATCGAGCTGGAGGTCGAGACCGTAGCGGCCCGCCTTGCGCGGCTGGTCCTCCCGCCAGGTGGGCGCGTAGAGGATGACGCGCTTGCCGTCGGGGATGCCGAGCTTTTCGCGTACGGACGCGGCGACCTTGGCACGGTCGGGGGCGTGCAGGATGTCGTTGCGCGGATAGCCGCTGGCCAGCACCTCGCCGGTGTAGCCGAGCGCTCCGGAGAGCACCGGGGTGGAGAAGCTGTTCGGGGAGACGAGCAGCGACCACTGGGCGGCCAGGCGCGGCAGGCTGTCGATATAGCGCGCGTCCGCCGACAGGGTGCCGGCCACATCGCGGCCGATCCGCTTCAGCGGAGTGCCGTGCCAGGTCTGGACGACGAACTGGCCGGGAGCGCGTTCGAACCAGTCGGGCAGCTGGCTGTTGGTGACGATGTACCGGCTGCGGGCGAGCGCCTCGTACCACTCGGCGCTCCACAGAGCGACGGCACGCGTCCCGGAGGGCAGCTCGACCTGCTGGTCGCGGACCACCCACAGATGCTCCAACTCGCTGCCGCGCCTGCGGAGTTCCTGGTGGACGGCGCGCGGCGAGTCGGAGTACTGGCGGCCTCCGAAGCCGGCGTACAGGACGGCTTCGCGCAGGGGCTGCGCCCGCAGCTGTGCGTAGCGTTCCTTCAGGCGGTCCTGGGCGGCGCGTCCGCGGTCCTCCGTGGGCAGTTCGGAGCCGGAGGTGATGAGCAGCTGGTCGTGGTGGCGGCGCTGCAGCGTGAAGTCCCTGCCGTGCAGCTCGCGTACGACGGGCAGTTCGCCGTGCAGCGCCGTGGCGACCAGGAGCGGCACTCGGCGGTCGGGATCGTGGTCGCCGCGGGCCCGCAGGAACGGGTACCAGTCGCCCTCGGCGAGCGGCAGCACTCCGGCCGGTCCCGCGACGGCCTGGGGCCGGAGGGCCGCACTGAACCTGCCGTCGGCGACGGTCAGTTCGCCCAGCGCCTCTTCCTGGTGGCCGCTGTGCACGAGAACCAGCTCGCGGGAGACGTCGTCGGCGCAGGGGAAGCTGCCTTCGAGCTCGAGGCGGCCGCCCTGGTCCGTCCAGCGCAGGGCGTCCACCACCGGGCGTACGTCCTGTGCGCGCAGTTCGGTGTTGCCGGAGGGGTTGGCCAGGACCATGAGTTCGCGGCCGCCGCCGAGACCGTAGCGGCCCGGTGCGATATCGGGAAGCACCGCGAGCGAGGCCCAGCCGCCGCCCTTGCGCACCACGCCCACGCCCCAGGGGTCGGCGGGTCCTTCACCGGCCTTGAGGAGGTCGAGCGGCACCTCGGCGGTGAAGGTGCGGCCCTCGACGCGGACCGGCAGGTCGCGGCTCTCGCGGGTGCGCCAGTTCTCGACGCGGACCGCTTCCAGGGAGGTGTCCGCGCCGGGCGCCAACTCGCCGGTGATCCGCAGCTGTTCGCCCGCCGCACGGTGCTCGACCAGGCGCTGCTCGACGCGGTCCACCCGTAGCCGGAAGCGGCCGCCGCTGAGGGTGGGCACGATCCGCAGGAAGTCCTCCAGGTAGCGCACGGGGACGGCGCAGGGCCCGCTCATGCGCAGCGGTCCGGTGTGCGGCCGCAGTCCGCCCGCGAGGGCCGCCATCTCCAGGTTCCAGGTGGTGCTCGCCCGGCCGCTGACCAGCTTCTGTACGTCGACGACGGTCTCGAAGCCGGTGCGGTCGTAGGTGTGCAGACCCTGCCGGGAGGCGAGGGTCGCCTCCCGCGAGGTGACCGTGCGCAGCTTCAACGGGATCGCCCGGCGCCCCGCGCGCAGCCAGACGGTCCGGGCGCGGGCCGCGATCCGGCCGGGCGGAAGGTTGCGTACATACGCGTGGCCCGCGAGACGCAGCCGGCCGTCGTCGTCCCAGGAAGCCTGGGTGATCCTCGCCTCCAGCGGCATGTCGCCGCGGCCCACGGCGGTGATGCGCGCGGGCAGCGGCGCCTTGAGCACGGGGAAGTCCGCGCGGCGTCCACGCCAGGTGCGGCGGACGCGGAAGGCCTTCGGGTGGACCTTCTCGAACGCCATGAACGCGAGCAGTTCGTCGATCCGGCGCTCCCGGATGAGCCGCCAGCGTACGCGCAGGCCGGGCGGCAGCTCGTCAAGGGCCGCCGGATCGGCCCCGTCCACGAAGGAGGTGGGTTGGCCTCGTCGAGGAAGGCCTGGTGATAGTCGCTGTCGCCGTCGGGCAGGGCCTCCATGAACATCCACAGGTCACCCGCGATGACGCTGGCGTCGTAACGCCGCTTGGCCTCGGCCCGCAGCGCGTCCTTGGGCGCCTTCGCCGCGCGTTCGCCGAGATAGCGGCTGGCCGAAGCCACCGAGGCCGTACGGTCCTTGATGGCCCGCGGTACCGCGCGCCGGTTCGAGATCGAGCCGTCCCGGTCGCGCCACAGGTACACGGTGTCGCTCAGGACGTCCACGCTGCGGGCCTCGAAGTGCGCGGGCAGGACGACGGGGATGTCCTCGAAGAGCACGCCTTCGGGGAACGCGAAGGCGTGCCGGTCCCAGAAGTCCCGCCGGAAGACCTTGTTGCAGGCGATGCGATCGCCGAGCAGCTCCCAGTCGCGCGTGACGTGGGTGGCGCTGCGGGTGGTGGCCATGATCTTGCGGAACATCGGGGACTGCTGCTGCGTGCCGTCCGCGCGCAGCCGGTGGACGTTGCCCGTCACGAAGTCGGATCCGGTCTCGTCGAGCATGCCCAGCATCCGCTCGTACGCCTCGGCCGGGATCACGTCGTCGCTGTCGACGAAGGCGAGATGGGCGCCGCCCGCCTCGCGCGCGCCCGCGTTGCGGGCGGCACCGAGCCCGGCATTGGCCTGGTCGACGAGCCGGAAGCGGCGGTCGCCTTCGGCGTAGCGGCGGGCGATCTCCCGACTGCCGTCCGTGGAGCCGTCGTTGACCATGATGACCTCGAGATCCGGCATGGTCTGCCCGGCCAGCGACTCGAGGCAGGCACCGAGGTAATCCTCGACGTTGTAGATGGGGACGACGACGCTGAGTCGGGCTGTCATGCGCTGCGCACATTCCTTCCGGAGAACGGCGATGGGCCTTCCCGTGAACAACCGGTGTCCGGGCGCGGGGTCACCTTGCATGGGCCATACGGGTGATCACATGGAGCGGCCCCCGTGCCGCCCGGCCGGGGCCGTGGCACGGGGACCGGAGGTCAACCGATCGTCACGTGGCGTGAGTTCACGGCTTCACGGCGATACGCCCCTCGTCCATGCGCAGCAGCAGCAGCCGCTCGCCGGTCTCCTCGAGGAACTCGTCGACGGCCTGGCGCGAGCCCTGCCAGTAGCCGTAGTCGTCGATCAGCAGAACGCCGCCGGGCACCAACCGCTCGTAGAGGTGGTCGAGTTCGTGCTTGGTGGACGCGTACCAGTCGGTGTCCAGGCGCAGGATCGCGATCTGCTCCGGCGCCTCACCGGGCACGGTGTCCTCGACCTTGCCCTGTACGTAATGAACGCGCTCGGCGGGGTAAGGCACGTTCTCGAAACCGGACTTGACGTCGTCGAGCGTGGCGACGGCCCAGATCGGACGGTCCTTGCCCTGCACGGAGAGCAGGTCCGCCGCGGACTTGCCGTCGCGCCGCAGGTCCTCCTCGGTGGGCTCGGTCATGCCCTCGTACGTGTCGAAGAGGTACAGGTCGCGGTCGGTGGCACCGCAGTGGAGCAGGGTCTTGGCGCAGGCCTGCATCGAACCGCCGCGCCATACCCCGCACTCGACGATGTCGCCGGGGATCTCGTGCTTGACGACATGCCGGGTGGCGAGGATGAAGGCGTTGAGCCGCTCCGGCGAGGTCATGGTCCACGGCTTGACCGCGCGGATGGTGTTCTTGGCCTCGTCGTCGTAGTCGACGGGGAGCGAGAGCCCCTTGCCCTTCGCCTTCACCTTGGGCGCGGTCGGGGCCTGCTCGCTGCGGGGAGCGGGCAGCTGCGGTCGGGTCAGCTGATATCCGGTGAGCGTCCGGAGTGCGCCGTTCACGGCGTTCTTCCATGCCATGGGGCGGGACACTACGCGCAATTCACCCCGCATGTCACACTGCGTCAACTGGCCGTTACTTTACGTAGGTTGGTGCCGCATCCACCAGCGCCGGGCCGGCTCCTCGACATACCGGTACGCCGCCCAAGACAGAGCGGTGACCGCCGCCGCGACGCCGAGCAGCGTGAAGAGGGACAGGTCCGACGGTGCGGGGCGGCCCCAGTGGTCGATGACGAGCCGGTTCACGGTCTGGTGCAGCAGGTAGAAGGCGTACGACCAGGCGCCGAGCCGCACCATGACCGGGGTGCACAGCCAGCCGCGCCGGCCCGCGCGCTCGCGCTGTACGTACGCCGCGATCACCAGGACCGAGAAGACGGCGACCACCGGCCTTACGGACCAGGAGAGTTGGTCCGCGACGGCGCCCGGGAGCCAGTCGCCGCGGTGGACGTACACCACGGCGTACGCGGCGAACGCGGCGGCGAGCAGCGCGGGACGCCCCGGGACGCGCAGCCCTCGGCCCACGGCGAGCGCGAGGGCGAGACCGAGACCGAACTCGGGGAGCCGGGCCAGCGGGTGGCGCATCAGCCACTCGCAGTGGAACGGCGAGAGATGCGCGGCCGCCCACCAGTTGACGGCCCACATGGCGATCAGTCCGGCGGCGGCGAGGGCGAGCAGGGTGCGGGTGCGCAGGCGGTAGGCGCCGCGGATGACGAGCGGGAACAGCAGGTAGAAGAACACCTCGACGCTCAGCGTCCAGGACACCCCGTTGCCCGGGAACATGGGGACGACGCCGGGGAACCAGGCCTGCACGAGCACCAGTGAGGCAAGGAAGCTCGGCAGGTCCCACGGCACCCCGCCCCACAGGTGGAACACCCAGACGCAGGGGATGGTCGCGGCGATGTGCAGCGGCAGGATGCGCCCGGCCCGGCGCCAGTAGAAGACGCGGGCGGGTGTGCCGGCGCGGTGGCCCCAGGCGAGCAGGAAGCCGGAGAGCACGAAGAAGAAGCCGACGCCGTACACGCCCATCGTCGAGTACGGGAAGAGCAGGGGCGCATGGGCGACGCCGCCCGATGCGCTCACACCGGTGAAGTGGTGGACGAAGACGGCGAACGCGGCGAGGAAGCGCAGACCGGTGAGCGAGTCGAGCCGTTCGTTGCGGGGGGCGGAGGCACTGGGCTTCGGGGAGGAGGACTGCTTCGGCAGCAGGATGCTGCTCATACGGCGGCCTCCCGCGTCGAGCCGTGCGCGGCCGCGTCCCGTACCTCGGTCTGCCCCGGTCGCAGCTGCGCCCCGCAGTCGCCGAGCCGGCCGCCCTGGTGGTGCTTCTGGTGCGACATCCTGTCGAGCCGTGGTTTCGCCCACTGCCGTACGGCGTCGATCCGGGCCGGGCCGCCGGGCACCGCGGCCGAGAGCACGTAGTCGCCGCCGGCGCCTTCGCGGTACAGGGGCACATAGCCGGCCGCGGTCAGCCGGTCGTCGGTCAGACCCGACTTGCCGAGCCAGGCCATGTGCACATGGATCAGCTCGGGCCGCACCTCGCGCAGCACGTAGGTGCGCAGGGCCTCCTTGTCCTTGGCGGCGTACGCCTCGGCGATCCTGCGGTCGGTGAGGCCGGCGACGTCCACGACCCGCAGCCGTGTGGTGAGCAGCATGCCGCCGAGGTCGGGCAGCGCGGCCGTGGCGCCCGGCGCCAACTCGAGTTGGTCGGCGTACGAGTTGAAGGTGCGGCCGTACCGGTCGGCGACCCAGCACATGGAGAGGGTGGGTTCGTTCCTGAAGCCGGCGTTGCGCAGATCCTGCGCGCTGAGGGAGAGCGTCAGCGCGCCCGCGAGAGCCCCGCCGAGCAGCAGCCGCGGCCGGAACCGCGCCCCGTCCCAGACGGCGGTCAGGCAGAGCGCGGCGAGCGCCGCGCCGAGCACCCACACCGGGGTCCCGAAGCGGTGCAGCGGCATCCAGTCCTCGGCGAGCGCACCGTACGCGGCCAGGGTGAGCGCGAGCGGCACGCAGAGCACGGCGGCGACCTGCCGGACGGGCCCGCTCCGTGCCAGGACGAGACCGGCGCAGCCGGCGCAGAGCAGCACCAGCGCCCAGCCCGCGTAACCGAGAAGCGCACCGACCTTCGCCAGCTCGCCGAGCTCCGGGGGCTCCTGCGCCTTCGCCACGGCGGTGTTGGGCACCCAGAGTCCGAACTGCAGCCACCGCGTCAGCAGGAAGATGCCGTAACACGCCGTGAAGACACCGCAGTTGAGGAGCGCGAGGCGGACCGCGTCACGCCGCCACCGCAGCAGCACGATCAGCGGATACGCGGCGGCGAGCACGGCTCCGTCGGGCCGGGTCAGCGCGGCGGCGAGCACGATCAGCGCGGCGCCGCACGCGGCACCCGGGCCGTCGGTCCCGCGCACGAGGCGCAGGGCGAGCGCCGCGGCGAGCAGGCCGTAGAGCGGGTTCTCCAGACCGGAGAAACTCCACACCACATACGAGTAGTTGGCGGCGAGCAGCGCGCCGGTGAGCACCACCACCAACGGGGCCCGCTTGGGCAGCGCGACCCGGGCCATCGCTCCGACGCAGGTGAGGGTCCCCGCGACACAGGCGAGCGCGAGGAGCTTGGGGAAGAGCGCCAGGTCGCTGATGCCGAACCAGCCGCCGTGGTCGAAGAGTCCGAGAACCCGCCCGATGAGCAGCAGCACCAGCCACGCCGGGTTCGAGTACCCCTCGACCGGATCGGCCCCCGGCTGCTGCACCGGTCCGTGCCCCTCGCCGATGCTGCGCACGTACGCGAAGGTGACCGCGGCGTCGTCGACGATCCACTGCCCGAGGGCGGCGGCGCGCAGCCCGACAAGCAGGGTGGCGAAGCCCACCGCGGACGGCATGAGCCACCGTGCGGCCGCGCGTCCGGGAGGGGCTGGGGTACGGCGTGCCCCGGGAACGGCCGGAGGGCGCGGCGAGGGGGCGGCGGCGGGGCGGCTGAAGGTCTTCATCGAGGGACCAACCACCGAGCGCACGCCGAGTCACTGGCACTCGGCCGTCCGGGTGAAGGCAGCGGCCCCGCGTCCGCGGCTCATCCCCGCGCGCGCAGCAACTCCCTTACCGGAAGCGGACGTACGGTGACCTGCAGCACGTCCGCATCGTCCGCGCCCGCCACCTCGACCCCGTAGGGCCGAAGCCCGTGCCGGCGCGGTCGGGGCAGCCCCGCGTCCGCGGCCACCGGTGCGAGCGGGATCCGGGGACTCGTGCCGAGTGCGGCGGCGACGAGCCGTACGGTCCACCGCTCCCAGGGCGTCTCCTTCACCGGGAACAGGTCGTCGAGCGGCAGCTCCACCCGCACGACGCTGCCCTCTCCGTCGGCGGCCACGGCCGCGTCGTACGACCGCACCACGCGCTCCCCCGCCCGCTCCAGCACGGTCTCGGCGCGCACCGCGTCCGCCCCGAACGCGCTCAGGTCCGGCAGCGAACTGTGCGCCTCGAGCAGCAGGATTCCGTCCCGCACGCGCACGCGCGCCGGGCCGAACTCCTGCTCGGCGAACCGCTTGCGGGTGTCCTTGGTGAGGTCGAACCAGGCGTCCGGCAACGCGAGCCCGGGGTCCCGGAAACAGGGATAGCCCGCATAGGCCCGCCCGCCCTCCACCACCAGCGGCGGCCCTCCGGCCGCAGCGCACTCCAACACACCGACCAGCGCGCCGAGTTCTCCCCGCCCGGCCAGCCGCAGCAGCAGCCGCTGCTCCTGCGACAGCTTCCGCAGGGCGTACTCGCTGGCGTACGCCGCGTGCAGGGCACCCACCCCGCCGCAGACCGTCCGCTGCTGCTCGGGGCCGAGCTTCAGGAAGTCCGGGCTGATCAGCCGCGCCACCTCCCAGGTGAAGTGGCGCTGATGGATCCACTCCCGGCCGCGGCCCGGCTCCGACAGGCGCCGCGTGAGCTCGAAGAGCTGCCGGGTGCCGCGCAGCCGGTCGAGGGCGCGGAAGGAGACGGTGGCGTTGGTCTCGTCGTCGCGGCGTACGGCGAAGTAGTAGTCGTAGTCGGCGAGTACGGTGATGCGCCCGGCCCTGAAGCAGGCCTCCAGGGTGAACGGCTGGTCGCTCAGGACCGGCAGGTCCTCGGGGAAGCGCAGCCCGTGCTCCTCGATCAACTCCCGCCGGAACAGCTTGGTGTTGGACAGGGCCCAGGGCAGCGCCGAGTCGTACAGCGTCACCTCGTCCCGGCTCTCATGGAACACGGCCTTCGACACCCAGCGCCCGTTCACGCCGACCATCCGCCCGAGCACGATGTCGGAGCCGAGCCGGTCCGCGGCACTCACCATGCGCTCCAGCGCCTCGACGCCCAGATAGTCGTCGGCACCGATGAAGAGGACGTACCGCCCGCGCGCCAGATCGAGGGCACGGTTGCTGGGCACGGCGGGGCCGCCGGAGTTCTCCTGGTGAACAACCCTGAGGACACCGGGGTGTTGTCCGGCGAACCGCTCCAGTTCCTTCTCGCTGCCATCCGTCGACCCGTCGTCGACCGCGACGACCTCGATCCGGTCCGTCCCGATGGTCTGCGAAACGAGCGAGGTCAGACAGTCGGTCAGATACGGCATCGTGTTGTAGACGGCGACGATGACGCTGACATCCGGCGTAGCGCCGGGCGTGTTCGGCATGCCCTGCAAACGACCGAGCGCGCCGCTCGTTGCTGCGGACGTCACGCCGACCACATGCGCGGCGGGCAGCGCACCGTCTACGCAGGCGCCCCGAGCACGATCCGCCGCACCCCGCCCCACCGCTCCGGATCGGTCACGCGCCGGCCGTCCACCAGGACCCGCACTCCGGGGAAGTCCCCCGTCCCCAGCGTCGCGTACTCCTCGTGGTCGGCCTGCACCACGAGGGCCGTCACCGCCTGCCCCGTGTGGGGCGTGAGCCCGAGGGCGGCCAACTCCTCGTCGGTGTACAGCGGATCGGAGACGTACGGCACGGCGCCCGCCGACCGCAGCGCGCCCACCACGGCGAACACCCCGGAGAACGCCGTCTCCTTGACCCCGCCCCGGTACGCCGCGCCGAGCACCAGGACCTCCGCGCCCGCCAGATCCCCGTACGCCTCGGCGAGCCGCGTCACCGCATAGCCGGGCATCGCCGCGTTCGCCTCGCGGGCGGCGGCCACGACCGTCGCCGACGGGTCGTTCCACAGGTACATCCGCGGATACACCGGGATGCAGTGTCCGCCCACCGCGATCCCCGGCTGGTGGATATGGCTGTACGGCTGCGAGTTGCAGGCCTCGATGACCGCCCGGATGTCGATGCCGGACCGGTCGGCGAAGCGCGCGAACTGGTTGGCGAGCCCGATGTTCACATCCCGGTAGGTCGTCTCCGCCAGCTTGGCCAGCTCGGCGGCCTCGGCCGAGCCGAGGTCCCAGACCCCGTTGGGGCGCGGCAGGTCGCCTCGTACGTCGAAGTCGAGGACCTCCTCGTAGAACGCGACGCCCGCCCGGGCCGAGGCCTCGTCCACACCGCCGACCAGCTTCGGATAGCGGCGCAGATCGGCGAAGACCCGTCCGGTCAGGACCCGTTCGGGGCTGAACACCAGCGAGAAGTCGCGTCCGGCCCGCAGCCCTGAGCCCTCCTCGAGCATCGGCGCCCAGCGGGTGCGGGTCGTGCCGACCGGAAGCGTCGTCTCGTACGAGACGAGCGTGCCGGGACGCAGTCCGCGGGCCACGTCGCGGGTGGCCGCGTCCATCCAGCCGAAGTCGGGGGTGCCGTCGGCGGTCACGTACAGCGGGACGACGAGGACGACCGCGTCGGAGCCCGCCACGGCGGCGGTCGTGTCCGTCGTCGCCCTCAACCTGCCGTCCGCGACCGCCTTCTTGAGCCGCACATCGAGTTCACGCTCCCCGGGGAAGGGCTCGACCCCCTCGTTCACGAGATCCACCACCCGTCCGTCGACGTCGGCGCCGACGACTTCGTGCCCCTTGGCCGCGAACTGGACCGCCAGGGGGAGACCGATCTTGCCGAGGGCTACTACGCAGATCCGCATGGGCGGTTACCTCCGATGAGGGTGCCGGGACCGAGCTTCAACGAGCACGGCCGAGGCGCGGCAACGCCGTACAGGGGCAGATCACTCCGAGGCACCCCGTAAATGAGATGACCATGACGCAGAGCACTTGATCCGTCACTCTGCGTGCTAGCGTGCGGCACCATGCCAGCACCACCGGACGGGCCGGGCCGTCGCCGCCATCTCCTCTATGTGGCCATCGGTTTTCCGCCCGCGGCCAAGAGCTCCACGTACCGTCTGCGCGAGACGGCCAACCAGATGTGCGCCGCGGGCTGGGACGTCACCGTCGTGACCATCGCCCGGGACTCCTGGGAGCTGGAGTCCGGCATCGACACAAGCCTCCTCGACGGCGTCGACCCCCGGGTGCGCGTGGTCGAACTCCCCTTGCGCCGCGCCGACTTGGAGACGGACATCCGCCGTTTCCCCGAGGCGCGCGCCGCCGACCCCGTGGGCTGGGTCAAGAAATGGAGGGCACGTAACCAGGAGTCCTTCCCCGAGCCCGTGTTCGGCGGCTGGCGGCCGGCCCTCGAACGCGCGGTCCTCGATCTGCACCGCGCGCGGCCGGTGGACCTGACCTTGACGACCAGCACCCCGTACGTGACGCTCTGCGCGGCGCGCGCTCTGTGGGAGAGGCACCGGATCCCCTACGCCGTCGACTTCCGCGACGGATGGTCCGTCGACGTCGTGGGCAGCAGGACCGCGTTCGGCCCGGACAGCCCCGAGGGGCGCTGGGAGCGCGAGGTCCTCGACGAGGCGCTCTCCCTGTGGGTGGTCAACGACCCCATCGCCGAGCACTACCGCACGCGCTATCCGCATCTGGCCGACCGCGTGAAGGTGGTGCGCAACGGCTACGACGTCGACAGCGCGCCCGACGCTGCGGGCCGCGAGCCCTGCGAACTCCCCCTCACCTTCGGCTATCTCGGCCTCCTCAGCTCCCCCGTCGGGCAGCTGCGTGCGCTGCTCGACGCCTGGCGGCTGGCCCGCGCGACCGAGCCGCTCCTCGCGGACGCGCGCTTCGAGGTGCGGGGGCACGGCGGCTTCGGCGCCGACCGGGGTGGCGGCCCCAAGATCGAGCTGCTGCGCCGGGCCGAGGACGTCGGCGTGCACTTCGGCGGGCCCGTGAACAAGGCGGATGTGGCCGGCGTGTACGCCGGGTGGGACGCGTTGGTCCTCCTCGTGCTCGGCGGTCGGTACATGACCTCCGGGAAGGTGTACGAGTACATGGCGGCCGGACTGCCCATCGTCTCGGCGCACGCCGACGACCACGACGCCTCCAGCGTCCTGGAGGGGCACCCGCTGTGGACCGGGGCCTGCGGCCTCGACCGGCGCAAGCTCGCGGACGGGTTCGCGCACGCGGCCCGCCTGGCCGTCGGGTCCGGCCCCGCCGAGCGGCTCGCCGCGCAGGCCCACGCCCGGCCGTTCGAGCGCTCGGCGCTGATGGCCGCGGGGGCACGGGACCTCACCGCACGCATGGACCGCCGGACCCTGCTCACCGGAGTACCGACCCCGTGACCGAGATTCTGCTGATCGCCTCGGCCTGTCCCGAACTCGCCTTGCTCACCGATGCGGTGGGCACCCTCACCTCACTGGGCGCGACCGTTCGCCTCGCGGCCGGCTTCGACCTGGACGAGCACCGGGACGCCCTGGCGCGGACCGGCTGCGCCGCTCTGCACCAGCTGCCGCGCACCTTCCACGGCCGTTCCTCCGTGGTGCGCCGCGAGGCCCGACTGCTGGGCTCCGGCGAGCAGTTGTGGCTGCGCAGCGCGGGCGACAAGGACCTTCGCCGGCTCGCGCGCGACGCCCATGTACTCGTCGCCCTCGACGCCGACGCGGTGTATACGGTGTGGCGTCTGGCCCGGCGCCATCGCGGGGCGCATGCGGTGTTCGGGCTCGCTCCGGCCGTACGTGCGGTCCGCGCCGACGCGACGCCGCCCTCCGCCCTCACCCGCGTACGGCATGGGCTGCCGTCCCCCTCCGTGCTCGCCGGTGACCTGCGCCGGAGTGTGCGCCGGCTGCCCGGCACGGTGGTCCGCGCGGCCACCGTCCGGCGCGTTCTGCGCACCTCCCCCGGCGCCCGCCCGTGGCGCTCCGTCGCGGCTCTGCCCGCGCTGCCGGACCGGGTGCGCGCGCCCCTCGCGCGGGAAGCCGCCGAGGGAATGCGCTGGGCGGGACGGGGCGGCGGGGCGGCGCTGACCCTGCTGGGCGCGGCCCGCCGCACGGCCGGCCCCGAGCTGCGGGCCACGCTCCTGGAGGAGTCGGTACGGACCGACATCGCCGCGGGACGCCCGCCCCTCGCACTGACCGAAGCGGTCGGCGGCTGGCTGTCCCTGGCCGATGCGCGGCTGGGCACGAACGACCGCAGGGAGGCGGCGACCGCGCTGCACCAGGCCCTGCCGCTGGCCTTCCACCGGGCGCTGCACATCGACCAGTTGACCACTCCGATGGCGCGGGACGCACCGGCGTACACGCGTCCGCTGCTGGCATCGGGGGCCCTGCGGACCGTGGCCGGCACCGCGCGCGGCCGGGCGGCCGCGGGCCCGCCCGCGCCCACCGCCCCGCCGCTGCGCCTCCTGGTGATGACGCACGGCAACGCGAACTTCCTCCGCCTGGTGCTGCGTCACTACGAGGAACGCCCGGACGTGGAGCTGCGGTTCGTCGACACGGCGGAGCACCCGGAACTGCGGAGGCTGGCCAGGGCGCACTGGCGCGTCATCGCCGACCGGCTGGACGCCGCCACCTGGTACCGGGAGCGCCTGGAGCGCCTGCTGCGCCCCCATCTAAAGTGGGCCGACACCGTATTCTTCGACTGGTGCGAGGGCCCCGTAGCGATGCTGACGACCATCGACCCGGGCACGACGCGCGTCGTGGTCCGGCTGCACAGCTATGAGGCGTACACCCAGTGGCCGCTCCTGGTGGACTTCTCCCGCGTCGACGAGCTGCTCTTCATCGCCGATCACGTGCGTGACCTGTGCACCTCCTACGTCCCGCAGCTGTCCTCTGCGACCGCTCCCCGTATGCGCGTCATGCACAACGCCACCGATCTGTCGTCGTTCGACCGGCCCAAGCCGGCAGACGCCCGCTTCACGCTGGGTCTGATCGGTCTCGGCCAGATCGCGAAGGATCCGCTGTGGGCGCTGGACGTCCTGGAGCGGGTCCGCGCATACGACGAGCGGTACCGGCTGGTGCTCGTCGGCGATGTGGTCGATCCGGAGAAGAGCGGTGCGTCCCGGCAGTACCGCGACGCACTGGAACAGCGGCTCGCCCCTCTGGTGCGGGCGGGAGCCGTGGAGCGCAGAGGCCGCACGGACGACGTCGCCTCGGCACTCGTCGGCATCGGCGTGATCCTCAGCTCTTCCGTACGCGAAGGCTGCCATGTCGCCGTCCTCGAAGGCGCGTCGAGCGGGGCCGTGCCCGTGGTGCGCGACTGGCCGTTCTACGCCGGCAAGGCGCACGGCGCCCGCACCACCTACCCGGAGGACTGGGTCGTCTGCGACCCCGAGGAGGCGGCCCAGCGCATTCTGCGGGTCACCTCCGACGCCGACCGCTGGCAGGCGGAGGGCGCCGCGGCGTCCAAGCACGCCCTGTCCACCTGGGACTGGTCGGTCGTACGCAACGACTTCGACAACGTGCTGCTGCACGGCGGTCAGTCGCTCCCCGGTGCGGACCGGTCATGAAGCTGCTCGGCACCCTCGGCGCCCGCCTCCCGTTCGTGCAACCGCGCACACGAAGTACGGGCCGCCGGCTCATGCTCCCCTTCCTCGTGCCGCTCCTGTTCCTCCTGCTGCAGCTGACCGGCGCCACGCCCCCGAACCTGTGGTCGGACACCACGCGTTACGCCCGCACCGCCGAGCAGCATCTCGGCGTCGACCGCGCCACCGCCCAGCGGCACGTCGAGGCGCAGTTGTGCGCGGCGCGAGCGGACGCGGCCGTCCGGCAGTCGCGCCTGGACCCCTTGCCGCCCGCGCCCGATGTGGTGCGCCATACGCAGGAGCAGGCGTGCCTGCAGCGCTACGCGGGCGTCGACGACATCACCACCGACGACCCCCGCTACCAGTCGATCTTCGCCTCGCGTTGGGCCTACCCGTGGCTGCTGGCGCCGTTCGTGGGGGTGTTCGGTCTCGGCGCCGGGCTGCGGGTGTGTGCGCTGCTCGTCGCCGCAGGATGCGTGCTCCTCACGTACGGGCTGCTGCGCGCGGCGGGCGCCGGACGCAAGGCGTCGATGGCGGGCCAAGTCGCTTTGGTGGCCACCCCCTTGGGCTGGTGGGCGGTGCAGCCGCTCACGGAGGGCCCGGTCCTTGCGTGCGTCCTGGGCGCACTGTGGGCGGCGGTGCGGCTGGTCCACGGGCAGGGCACGCGGACCGCGAACGCCGTGGCCCTCGGTCTGGCCATCGGCGGCTGCTTCCTCCTGCGCTATTCCAGTGCGCTGCTGATCGCCGGAGCGCTGGCCGTGGCCGCCGGTGTACTCGCGCTGGCCCGGCGGCGGGCCGGCGCCCGGCGAGAAGGCGGCGCCCGACGAGAAGACGGCGCCCGCCCAGAGGCCGGCGCCGGGCAAGAGGCCGGGGGCCGGGCGGGAGGCGGGCGGCGGGGGGGCGGCCGGGACCGCTGCCGGGGGGGCGGTGGCGGCGCCCGCCGTCATGGTGATGCTGCGGCTGCCGTCGGCCGAGATCACCTTGCAGGACACCTTCACGCTGCACTTCCGAAGGCCGCTGGTGGAGGACCCCTGGGCCCGGCTGTGGGATTTGAACCTGGCGCTGTGGCGGCACTGGTGGGGCGAGCAGGCGGCCCGTCCGTACTTCCTGGTCCTGACCGCGCTCGCCTGCTGGGCCTTCGTACGCCGGGCGCCCGCCCTGGGCCTCCTGGCCGTGGCGTGCGCGGGCGTCGGCGTCGCCCAGGTGGCCGGGCACCCCCTCCTGGCGGAGGCCGACCGGCTCGGCGCCCTCATGTGGCTGCCGGTCGTCCTGGGACTGCCGCTGCTGCCCGCGGCCTGGGCCGAGCGCGCCACGCCGCCTTCCGTACGGGTCCAGGAGCAGCGGCGCGCGCCCGCCTCCATGAGTCTGCACTGAGACCGGGAGCGATGACCGGGAGCGATACGGAGAGCCGTGGCCGGAAGGTCCGCGGCCGGCCGCCCGCCGCCCCGCCGGAGTGACACCGCCACCCCGGGCCCGCCCAGGGCCTGTCTCCTTGATCCCCGCGGATCAAGGAGACAGGCCCTACGCCAAAGGCCGCACCCCGGTGGCTGTTTCCGTCGCGGCCCGCCGGGCCCCCGGCAGCCGCACCACGCCCCGCCCCCGCGCCGCCTCCAGGACCGCATCCGCGACCTCCACGGTGCGCAGCCCCTCCGCGAGCGTCACGATCCCCGTGCCGTCCTTGGCGTCCTTGCCGGCCACGGCGTCCCGGAACGTCTCGTGCTCCACGAGCAGCGGTTCCCGCTTGGGTGTCGCGAAGCGGATCATGTCGCCCTCGCTGACCCCGCGGAAGGCCGCGATGGCCTCCCATTCGGTGGCGACGGCCCCGTTGGCGTGAAAGGTCAGGTCCGCGGTGAGGGTGTCCGCGACGAAGCAGCCGCGTTCGCCCGTCACCGCGGTGAAGCGCTCCTTGAGCGGGCTGAGCCAGTTGACGAGATGGCTGACAAGCGTGCCGTCGGCGAGGTCCCCGGTCACCATCACCATGTCCTCGTGCGGACGGCCGGACTTGGTGAGCGTACGGGCGGACACGCTCGTGTAGGCCTGGCCGGTCACCCAGGCGGTGAGGTCGATGTCGTGCGTGGCCAGGTCCTTGACCACACCGACATCGGCGATGCGGTGCGGGAAGGGCCCCTGGCGGCGGGTGACGACCTGGAACAGCTCACCGAGTTCACCGGCCTCCAGGCGCCGACGGAGGTTCCGCAGCGCCGGGTTGAAGCGCTCGATATGGCCGACGCCGGCCACGAGACCGGCCTGCTCGAAGGCGTCGACGAGGCCGCGCGCCGCCCGCGGGCTGTGGGCGAGGGGCTTCTCGATCAGGGCGCACACACCGTGCGCGGCGAGCGCGAGCCCCACCTCCTCGTGCAGGGCCGTGGGGCAGGCGACCACGGCGTAGTCGAGGCCGAGAGCGAGGAATTCCGGCAGCGTCGCGACGACCGGCGCGCCCCGCGCCGCACCGTGCGGATCGCCCGCCGGGTCCATGACGCCCACCAGCTCCACACCGTCGAGGCCGGCCAGGACGCGCGCGTGGTTGCGGCCCATCGCTCCGAGGCCGACGAGTCCGGCCCTGAGCGTGCTCATACGGTCGCCTCCGGTTCCGCCATGACCTCGTTCACGGCCTCGGCGATCCGCCGCGACTCCCCTTCCCCGACCCCGGGATGGACCGGCAGCGAGAGCACCGCCTCGCACGCCCGGTCCGTCTGGGGCAGCGGCGGGCGCGCCGGGTCGTCGTACGGGCGGAGGCGGTGGATCGGAGTCGGGTAGTAGACCGCGCAGCCGATGCCGCGCTCCTGCAGCCGTGCGGCCAGGTCGTCCCGGCGGCCGTCCGGCACCCCCACCGTGTACTGGTGGTAGACGTGCCGGGCGCCGTCCATGACCTGCGGCGTCCGTACGCCCTCCAGGAGCGAGTCCAGGGTCTTGGCGTTCGCCCTGCGCCGCTCGGTCCACTCGGGAAGCCGCCCGAGCTGGACGCGTCCGATCGCGGCGGCCACATCCGTCATCCGCATGTTGGCGCCGACGATCTCGTTGGCGTACCGCTGCTCCATGCCCTGGTTGCGCAACAGCCGCAGAGTGCGGGCGAGTTCGGCGTCGGGCGTGGTGATCATGCCGCCCTCCAGGGCGTGCATGTTCTTCGTCGGGTAGAAGCTGAAGGCCGCCGCGCCGCCGAAGCTTCCGACGGGCCGGCCGTGCAGCTGGGCGCCGTGGGCCTGGCAGGCGTCCTCGACGATGGCGAGGTCGTGGCGCCCGGCGAGCTTCACGATGCGGTCCATCGCGGCCGGGTGACCGTAGAGATGGACCGGCATCACGGCCACGGTCCGCGGCCCGATCACGGCGGCCGCCGCATTCGGGGGCCGGCAGTACGTGACGGGGGCGGTGTCCGCGAAGACGGGGTCCGCGCCCACCCGACGCACCGCGTTGGCGCTGGCCGCGAAGGAGAACGAGGGCACCACCACCTCGTCGCCGCGGCCGATACCGAGGGCCATCAGGCTCAACTGGAGCGCGGAAGTCCCGGAGTTCACCGCGACACAGTGCTGCCCGCCGACGAGCTCCTCGCCGAACTCCTCCTCGAAGGCGGCCACTTCGGGCCCCTGGACCACCCGTCCGCTGCGCAGCACGCGTACGGCGGCTTCGATCTCGGCTTCGCCGATCACCGGCCGCGCGGCCGGGATGGCAGGGGCTGACCCGCTCATGGGATGGGCTCCGATTCGGCAGCTGGGAACGCTGGGGAGAGCCAGGTGGACTGGCTAGCTCTCAACTGCCGCTGGACACCGGATGTTGTGACCGCCGTGCGGCGTTCCACCCCAAGTGATGATGCATACGATGAAACGACCCGCCGGGGATACGGCTCACGGAGCTCACACCCCGAACACCGCCCGCACCACCCGCTCCGACGCCCGCCCGTCCTCGTAGGGACAGAACCGCGCCCGGAAGGCCTCCCGCAGCTTGGCCGTCTCCTCCGTGTCCCAGCCGCCGTCCCGCAGCAGCGCGATCAGCTCGTCCTCGGTCCGTGCCACCGCGCCCGGGGTCTCGCCCGCCGCACCGGAGAGCAGGTCGAAGTAGGTGCCGCGGGCCAGGCGGTAGGCCTGCCAGTCGGGGGCGTACGTGATGATCGGGCGGTTCAGGCACGCGTAGTCGAACATCAGGGACGAGTAGTCGGTGATCAGCGCGTCGGCCGCCAGGCACAGGTCCTCCACCCGGGGATGGCCCGTGACGTCGAGGATCTGCGGGTGGGCGGCGAGCTCCGCCGAGGAGCCGTAGAAGTAGTGGGCGCGGACCAGGACGACGCAGGAGGGGCCGAGCGCCCGGACGAGCCGGAGCAGGTCGAGGCGGGGCAGGAAGCCCTTCTGGTAGTCGCGGTGGGTCGGCGCGTAGAGCAGGACCTTGCGGCCCGCCTCCACGCCGAGCGAGGAGCGGATGCGCGCCACGTCGTGCGGGGTCGACGTGAAGTAGACGTCGTTGCGCGGATATCCGAGCTCCAGGGCCTGGTACGCCGACGGGTAGACCCGTTCCCAGATCTCGGTGGAGTGCGGGTTGGCGGAGAGGCTGTAGTCCCACTGGTCGGTGTGGTCGAGGACCTTCTGGAAGCTGATGCCGTGCGTGCCCGCGGGATAGCGGCGCTGGTCCAGGCCCATCTTCTTGAGCGGGGTGCCGTGGTGGGTCTGGAGGTAGACCTGGCCCGGGCGCTTCACGAAACCGCCGGGAAAGGACGCGTTGTTGATCAGATACGTGGCGCGGGCCATCGTCTGCCAGTAGCGGCGTGAGCCCTCGATCACGTACGGGACGCCGGTGGGGACCTTGTCGCGGTGGCGGCTGCTGACCACCCAGACGCCCTTGATGTGCGGGGCGAGTTCGCGGGCCTTGTCGTAGACCGCGAGGGGATTGCAGGCCAGGCCCCGGTTCCAGTACGCGCTGTAGACGGCGAGGTGGGGGTCGAGGGCGCGGCGGCGGTCGGCGCGGTAGGCGAGCTTCATCACCCGCGCGCGCAGCCGCTTCTTGTGCCGCGCCATCGCCGAACGGGCCGCCCGCACCCGCCCGTTGGCCGTACGCAGGGTTTCGAACGCGGTGTACGAGCCGGCGGCCAGGGCCCGCTGGGCTTCCCCGGACGGTTCGTGGCCGGCCGGACGGTAGGTGCGGTGCAGCCGGGCGGCGGCGCGGAAGAAGTCGGCGCGGTCGGCGGGGCGGATCCGGCCCGGGTCGGCCAGGACGGTGAGCAAGTGATCGACGGCGTACGGGAAGAGACGCCCGCCGGACGGTGAGCTCAGGAGCCGCTCGTAGCGGTCCGTGATCGCGAAGTGGGCGCGGCCCGGTGTGGTGGAGTGGCTGCCGCCGCGGCGCAGCCGCCAGCGGACACAGACGCGGTCGAGCAGGCGCAGCCGGTCGCCCGCGAGCAGCGTCGCCCGGTGCACGGGGATCACGTCCTCGTACGGGCCGTCGTCGAAGCGCAGCCCATGGGTCAGCCAGAACGAACGGCGGATCACCCGGTTCCACGCGGCCGGTGTCACCGCGAGCGAGTCGGCTTCGCCGGAGAGCCGGTCGCCGCCGGGCCGTACCGTCTCCCACCAGTCGACCCGGTCGTGCCCGAAGAGCAGGACGTCCGCCATCACGTCCAGGGCGTCGTCGATCGCGTCGAGGGCCCCGGGGAGCAGCAGATCGTCGCCGTCGAGGAAGAGCAGGAACTCGCCGTCCGCGTGCTCGGCACCCGCGTTGCGGGCGGCACCGGTGCCGCTGTGCCGTTCGAGGCGGACAAGACGGACGCGTCGATCACGTTCCGCATACTCCGCGGCGATCGCGGCCGAGGCGTCCGGCGAGCAGTCGTCGACGACGATCAGTTCGAACTCGCGAAAGGACTGCGTGAGGACGGATTCCAGGCATTCGCGCAGGTAGCCCTGGACTCGATAGGCGGGTACGACAACAGAGAAGCGGGCCATACCTCACGAAGGTAGTCACGTGTGCGGGTGCTGTCGAAGACATCGCAGGCCGTTGCGGAAAGGTTCCGTTTGGGAAGTCGGCGGCTGCGGTGTGCCTAATACGGCAATAGACCTCGCTCGGGTCACTCGTTCCAGGTAATGAGCGACAGGGGGTTGACGAAAGCGGGCAAACAGGGCGGACGGCACCACCGGTCTCGCTCTGCGCAGAAAGGTCCGCCCCGTGCAGCACACGCCCGCTTCTTCCCTGCCCCGTCTCACCGTCGTCGTCCCCGTCTACAACGTCCAGGACTACCTCGAGGACTGCCTGCGTTCGATCGCCGGCCAGACCCTCAAGAGCCTCGACGTCGTGCTCGTCGACGACGGCTCCACCGACGACAGCCCGCGGATCGCGCGCGCCTTCGCCGCCCGCGACCCGCGCTTCAGGTATGTCCGGCAGGAGAACGCGGGGCTGAGCGCCGCCCGCAACACCGGGGTGCGTCAGGCGGATCCGCAGGTGGAGTTCCTGACCTTCGTGGACAGCGACGACATCGTGCCGCACGACGCGTACGAGCGGATGGTCGCGAGCCTGGACTCCTCGGGCTCGGACTTCGTCAGCGGGAACGTATGGCGGCTGAACGAGCGCGGCCGGCAGCAGGCCTGGCAGTACAAGTGGCTGACGAAGGACCGCACCCGCACCCACATCACCCGCGACCCCGAGCTGCTCGCGGACCGGGTGGCCTGGAACAAGGTGTTCCGGCGCGCCTTCTGGGACGCGCACGAGTTCAGCTTCCCGGAGGGGCGGCTCTACGAGGACACCCCGGTGATGATCCCGGCGCACTTCCTCGCGGGGTCCGTCGACGTGCTGAGCGACCACGTCTACTACTGGCGGGTGCGCGAGGGGTCGATCACCCGGCGGCGCACCGAGGTCAAGGGGGTGCGCGACCGGATCGCCGCGTGCGACAGCGTGAGCCGCTTCCTGAGCGAGCGTTTCCCGCAGCACAAGCGGACGTACGACCTGTCGTGCCTGCGCGACGACTTCATCTACTTCCTGGACGGCCTGCCGATGGGCGGGCCCGAGTACCGGGCGGCCTTCCTCGAGGACACCGCCGCCTTCCTCGCGCGCGCCGACTCCTCGCTGACGCGTGAACTGCCGGTCGATCTGCGGATCAAGTGGCAGCTGGTACGGGAGGGACGCGCCGCCGAACTGATCGAGCTCCTTTCGTACGAGCAGCGCAACAAGGCGGCCTTCGAGGTACGCGAGGGCCTGCGCAAGCGCGCCGTCTACCCGGGCATCGAGGGCGTGCCCCGGCGCCTGTCCGGCCTGAAGAAGGGCGAACTGCCCGTCGTGGCGCGGGTGAACGAGGCCCGCTGGGACGACGACGGCAAGCTCCGGATCAGCGGATACGCGTATGTCCGCAACCTCGAAGCCACCCGCCCCGGACAGTCGCTCAAGGCCGGTCTGCTGAAAGCCGCGCACAGCCGCGGCCAGTTCCGCCGGGTGGCGACGCGGACCGTCCCGCGGCCGGAGGCGACCGTCAACTCCGGGCAGCAGCTGCACTGTTACGACTACTCGGGCTTCGAGATGACCATCGACCCCGAGCAGCTGAAGACGGGCGGCCGCTGGCGCCCCGGCAACTGGCTGCTCGGCGTGGTCGTCGCCGGCCACGGCGTGGTGCGCCGGGCGGCCGTGCGCGCCCTGGACGGCGCGTCCGCGCAGTCCGTCGTACGGGAACTCGGCGACGGACTGCGTCTCGTGCTCGGCTACTCGCAGGGGCGCCTCGTGCTGCGCGTCCAGGAGTACGCGGCCCGCGTCGAGGGCCATGAGCGCGACGGCGACGACCTGGTGCTGCGCGGCCGGCTGCGCGGGACCGCGCGGCCCGAGAAGCTGCGCCTCACGCACAAGGAGCACACGTACGACTATCCGCTGGCCCGCGCCGGTGACGAGTTCACGGTGCGGGTGCCGCTGATGGATCTGGAGCAGGTGCCGCCCACACCGCATCGCGCGCCCAAGGAGGTAGAACCGCAGCACGGCGACCGCTGGAGCGCCAACCTCGTCCTGCCCGGCGGGGACCTCAAGTCCCTTGCGGCGAGCGCCGATCTGCCGCCCGGACGCTATGCCACCGGCCGCGCCCGCTATGCCGTGGGGCGCGAGCTGTGCGCGACGGCCAACGACAACGGGCAGCTGGTCGTCGAGCTGACCCGGCAGCCCGTCGCCGACGTGGCGCACTGGCCCGACGAGGGCGTCCTGGTCATCGAGGGGACCGCGGCCCAGGACAGCTGGGGCCCGGCCGAACTGGTGCTGCGGCACAGCACCGACCTCACCGAGGTGACCGTCCCCCTGGAACGCCCCCAAGCTCTCGGCTCCTCCCCCAGCCTTCGGCCGGGAGGTGCCCCCGGAGCAGAGGGTGCCCCCACAGCCGACCGCTTCCGCGCCCGGCTCGTACCGGCCACCGCGCACGGTGGCCTGCCGCTGCCCGAGGGCCGCTGGTATCTGTTCCTGCGCGAGAAGCACGAGGCGGGCGACGGGGTGCCGGTGCGTGTCCTCGCCTCGCTCGGCGCCGCGCTGCCGGCCGCCCGGGAGTGCGACGGCCGTGAGTTCAGCATCGGCCGGCGCTTCGGCGACCGGCTGCTCATCGACTCGGGACCGGCCCTCGCGGCCACCGACCGCGGCGCCTTTGGCCAGGCCCGGCTGCGCACCCGGCACTATCCGGTGCAGCGCGCCCTGCCGCTGCACGACACGGTCCTCTACCTGGACGGCGAGTCACCCCGCGCGGTCCACGAGGAACTCCTCGTCCGCGGCGCCGAGTCGGAACACCTCTGGGTCACGCGCGACCAGCAGACCAAGGTCCCGCCGACCGCCCGCGGCATCGCCGAGGGCAGCCGCGAGTGGTACGAGGCGCTGGCCCGCGCCCGCGTGATCGTCACCTCCGGGCATCTGCCCGACTGGTTCGAGCGCCGCGAGGGCCAGCGGGTCGTCCAGACCTGGCAGGGCACCCCGCTCAAGCGCGTCGGCCTCGACCTCACCGACACCCTCTACGCCGACCACTCCCACCTCGACGTCCTGCCCCGTCTGTCCGCCCAGTGGAGCGTCCTGGTCTCCCCCAGCCGGCACGCCTCGTCGGTGCTGCCGCGCGCGCTCTCGTACGAGGGCGATGTCCTGGACGCCGGATCGCCGCGCAACGACGTCCTGTTCGCCGAGGACCGCGGGAAGATCGCCGACCGGGTGCGCGCGGAGCTGGGCCTGGCCCCCGAGGACGACCGCCGGATCGTCCTGTACGCCCCCACGTACCGCGACCACCTCGCCCACACGGCGGGCCGCTTCCGCTACGAACCGGCCCTGGACTTCCCGTCCCTGGAGCGTGCGCTCGGCGACGACCACGTCCTCCTTGTGCGCCGCCACCCGCTCGCCGCGGGCCGGCTCCTGGGCGCGCACGCCCCCTTCGCGCGCGACGTGACCACCTATCCGAACGCGGCCGAACTCCTGCTGATCGCCGATGTGTTGATCACCGACTACTCGTCGCTGATGTTCGACTTCGCACACACCGGCCGCCCGATGCTCTTCCACACCTACGACCTGGAGCACTACCGCGACACGGTGCGCGGCTTCACGCTCGACTTCGAGGCGGCCGCACCCGGCCCACTGCTCACGTCCACCGGCGAGATCGTCGAGGCACTGCGCGACCTGGACACGATGGCGGCGCGACATGCGGACGCCTACGCCGCGTTCCGGCAGGCGTACGGGGATCTGGACGACGGGCGGGCGGCGGCACGGGTCGCGGACTGGATCTTGGCGTGAGCCGGACGGACCCTGCCCTCCCCGCAAGCCGGACAGACCCCTCCCTCCCGGGGGCCGAGCCCTGTCAAGGCTATCGGCGCCCACTGACAGCCGGCCTCGCCCGCGGCGCGACCGCCGTCATGGGCGGGCGCCGTTCGCTGCGCCCGAGTCCGTATCTGGTCTTCGGGACGCTGTTCTGGGTGCTGATGTCGGCGGCCGCCTGGCGGGTGCCGATCTGCTGTGACTTCGGACAGCACGCGGCCGTGGTCGAACGGCTCAAGGCCGATCTGTTCGACCCGGCGCACCCGATGGCCGCGGCACCCGGCGACGGCAGCGCGTACTACTCCCCGTACGCGCTCCTGCAGGGCCTGTTCGCCAAGGTGACCGGGCTCGCGGGCTGGCAGGTCGTGAAGCTCTCCGGGCCGGTCAACCTCCTGGTGCTGCTCACCGGACTCGGCCGCTTCATGAGGGCGCTGACGCCGAACCGGTGGGCGCCGCTGCTCGCCCTGGCCTGCATGGTGCTCCTCTGGGGCACCAAGATGGCGTGGTGGAGCGGGTACTTGGGCCTGATGTCGATGACCGGCCATCTGCCGTTCCCGTCGACCTTCGCGATCGGTCTGACCTTCTGGGCCTGGGCGTTGACGGCCCGGCTCGCGCGCAACGGCGGTTCGCTGTTCTCGTACGCGGGGCTCGGCGCCCTGTGCGGCCTGATCCTGCTGGTGCACCCCGTCTCCGCGACGGCGGCGGCCATCGGCGTGGCCGCGCTGGTGCTGGGCCGGGCCCGATGGATCGCGCCGGGGTGGGCTCTCACTGTGGCCGTCGCGGGATTGCTCGTCCTGGCCTGGCCCTACTACTCGGTCTTCTCGCTCGCGGGCGACAGCAGCATGGACGCCATGCACCGCAAGCTCTACACGGCGTTGCCGGAACGCCTCTGGCTCGCGCTGCTCGCCCTTCCGGCCCTGGCGGCCAGATGGCGGCGGGACCGGCGCGACCCGCTGGTGCTGATGTTCGCCCTCGGTGGACTCACCATCGCGTACGGCTGGGTCTCCGGGCACTACATCTACGGCCGGGTCATCCAACTGACCATGATGTCGCTGCAGTTCGCCCTGGCCATCGAGCTCACCGGGCCACGGCCCTGGACCTGGGGACGACGGGTACTCGCCGCGGCCTGCGGTGCGGGGATCGCGCTCAGCTTCTTCTCGGTCCAGGCGGGCGCGGTGGTCCCCCGCGCGCTGGATCCGGTGGGCTTCGACCAGCCGCCGCGCTGGCCCTCGTACTCCTGGGCCGCGCGGCACATCGCACCGGGCGAGGTCGTGCTGACCGACAGCGACCAGGCCTTGCGCTCGCTGCCCGGCTACGGTCCGAACCTCGTGGCACCCCCCTGGCCGGACTCCTCCATGGCGGAGCCGGAGCGCGCCCTGCGGAAGCAGGCGGTGGCGCGCTATCTGACGCCTGGCGCCACTCCTGCCGAACGGGCCGCGATCGTCCAGCGGTACGGCGTGCGCTGGCTGCTGCTCACCCCCGAGCAGCGGATGCCACGGGAGGCGGTCGTCGTGGCGTGGGGGCCGCGAACCGGTGAGGTGCTGGCGCGGGTGCGCTGAGCGGGCGGGTGGGTTGAGCGGGGGTGGGCTGAGCGGGGCGGTGGGCTGAGCGGGCGCGGTTGGGCGGTCGGGCGCTCAGCCTGTGCCGTGCGGGTGCAGCGGCGGCAGCTCCAGCCGTTCACCGGTGCCCGGCGCGCCCGACGAGCCCTGCGGCACACCCGAACCCTGCGGCACACCCGACCCCTGCGGCACACCCGACCCCTGCGGCACACCCGAACCGGGCGGCCCCGCCCAGCCCACGGTGCCCTGGTCCCGCTCGCGCGCCTTGTTCCTGTCGTACGCCTCCAGGACCGGATCCACCACGGGCACGGGCTTGCCCGCCGGCCAGTCCACGGGCCGCTCCGGCGCTCGCCGCACGTACATCCGCAGCACTCCGCTGCGCTCCTTGAACTCGCCGCGCAGGACGAACTGCTCGTTGATCACCGACAGTTTCGCGGCCTCCGTCGCCGAGCGCGGGTTCCAGGACGCGGCGGTCACGCGCGGTTCGGCGAGCACCCAGACACGGTCGAGGTTCGCCAGCCGCCGTCTCAGTTCGATCGGACCGGTCTCCGTGCCGTAGAGCGTCCCGGACGCGGCCGGCGTGGTCCGCAGCGCGAGGTCCTGCGTACCGGCGAAGCCCGCCGGGTACGTCAGCGCGACGCGCCGGCTTTCGGACGGCAGGAACAACACCGGGTCGCCGGGCCCCAGTTCCCGTGCCGCCACCCGCGCGACCGCTGCCAGGTCGTCCGGCCGGCCGTCCGCCGAGGCGTTGATCCGGTGCTCGGGCAGCTGCCACAGGCAGGCCGCGGCGATCGCCGCCACACCGGCCAGCGCGGCCGCGGCGCGATGCGGCGGGTGCCCGGCCGGCAGCAGTGCCCGCACGACGGGGGGGCGGCGCTCCCCGCCCCCCGCCGCGAGCAGCGGCACCCCGGCGAGCGCGAACAGGACGTATCGGCGGTGGTAGAGGGGTGTTGTCTGGGCGACGGCGAGCAGCAGGGCCGGCGGCACCAGGGTCAGCGGCAGTGCCAAGGCGCCGAGCGAGATCCTGCCCCGGCGCGGCAGCGGCGCGTTCAGGGCGGCACAGACCAGCAGCAGCACGACGGTGACGACCAGCGGGGACGGTCCCGCGAAGGTCCGCAGCAGTTCCTCGACCCTGTCGATGCCGGGCGCCTCCAGCCAGGCCACCTGCCCGCTCTGCCCGGCCGTCAGGCTGATCAGCGGCAGCAGCGCGGTGAGCGCGGCCGCGGCGGCGACCGCCCAGGCCCGCCACAGGGCGCCGTCGACCCGCCGCCAGGACACCGCCAGAGTGACCGCGTGCGCGGCGAGCAGCAGGGCCGCGAACTCGTGGAGATACGCGGTGCAGCCCACGACCGCGCCGTAACGGCACCAGTCGCGGGTACGGCCGAGCTCCACCGCGCGCAGGAGCAGGAGCGTCGCCGCCGCGGCCCCCGCGCACACCAGCGCGTACGAGCGGCCCTCCGTCGCGAAGAGCCCGGTGGCCGGCGTCACCGCGTACAGCAGACCGGCCCAGAGCCCCACGCGCGCCCGCGCCAGACGGGTGCCGATCATGGCGACGAGGCCCGCGGCGACGGCGGCGGCGAGCACCGACGGCAGCCGCAGCATCACCTCGCCCGGGTGCACCTGGAGCACGAAGTGCATCAGCAGGTAGTAGACGCCGTGCACCGCGTCGGCCGAGCCGATCAGCTGCGAGATCTCGGGCAGCGAACGCCGTGCCACCTGGAACGTGGCGCTCTCGTCCCGCCACATCGATCCCCGGTCGAGCCCCCACAGGCCGACCGCGAGCGCCGCGAGCGCCGGCACCGTCGCGGCGGTGGCGGCCGGGCGGACGAGCAGCAGCCGGGCCAGCGTGCGCAGATGTCCGGACGGCACGGCTGCCCCGGCCCGGGCCGTGGCCGTGGCAGCACGGTGCACGGAGGCGGTCGGAGTGCCGGTGAACGCGGAGGCCTGCGTGCGGTACATGGAGTGGAGTTTGTGCGATTAACTGCCGATTGCAGCGTATTGACGCCCTCTTTAATCGGATAATTCAGGCATACAGCTAACATTTCCCTTCATGGAAAGCCTGCCGTCTCCCGAGCCCCAGGTCTGCGTCGTGGTCATCGGCTACAACGACTCGGCCCATGTGGCCGACGCGGTGCGCTCCGCCCTCGCCCAGGGCGCCGCCGTACGCGAGGTGATCGCCGTCGACGACTGCTCGGTCGACGACAGCCGCGAGGTGCTGCAGCGCCTCGCCGCCACCGCGCCCCGGCTCAGGGTGGTCGCCCGCCCCACGAACAGCGGCGGCTGCGGCACCCCGCGCAATGACGGCATCGACGCCTGTACGTCGCCGTACGTGATGTTCCTGGACAGCGACGACGTGCTGCCGCCGGGCGCCGTGGACGCGCTGCTCACGGCCGCGACCGAGCACGGCACCCAGGTCGCGGCCGGTCTGTGTCTGCGCCGGGAGCTGCCGTCGGGTCGCGAGGTGCCCTGGGAGCCCGAGCTGTACGACACCCCGGCGATCGTCGAGCACCCCGGCCGGCGGCCCCGCCTGGTGCACGACACCCTCTGCGTCAACAAGCTCTACCGCACGGACTTCCTGCGCACCCACGGCATCCGCTTCCCGGACGGCCGCTACGTCTACGAGGACTTCGTGTTCAGCGCGCGGGTCCTGGCGGCCGCGCCGAGGGTCGCGTTGATCTCCAACCCCGTCTACATCTGGCATGTACGCCGCTCGGCCGCCAAGCTGTCGATCTCCCTCGACCGCTCGGGGATCGCCAACTGGCAGGCGCGGATGGACGCGCACCGCGAGGCCGTCGACATCCTCACCGACGCCGGTGAGAAGAAGCTGGCACGGGCGGCGCGCGCCAAGTTCCTCGAGCGCGGTCTGCGGATGTACACGCGCGAGCTCGATCAGCGCACACCGGAGTACCGCGCCGAGTGGTGGCAGCTCACGCGCGCCTATCTGGCCACCTTCGACGAGGCCGATGTGGAGCACGCACCGGCCCCCGGCCGGGTGATCGCACGCGTGATCCTGGCCTCGCCGCACCCCGTGGACCTGCCGCGCCTCCAGCAGGTCGCGGCCCGCCCGGCGCGCCTTGTGCCGCCGTACACGCGCGGGGCGGACGGCACTCCGGTGTGGTCCGAGCAGCTGCCTGAGGTGAGTCTGGAGCATCTGCTCGTCCGGCCGATGCGGCTGCTCCCGCTCACCGTCGACGCGAGTCTGCTGCCGCGGGCGCGGAGCTCGGTGCTCACGCTCAGGCTGTACGAGTTGTACGGACGCGTCGCCGGGGCCGGACCCACGACCGTGGACGTCGAACTGCGGGACCGGGCACGGGTCGCGAGCGGGATGCGGCGGACGGCCGCCTGGCGCGCCGACGCGGATCCGCATGCCCCGGACGGGAGTTGGACCGCCGAGGTGCTGCTCGATCTCGGTGCGCTCGATCGGGGGCACCCCCAGACATGTGTGTGGGATCTGCGCCTGCGGGTGCGGTTCGCGGACGGCACGTATCGCGAGACAGCGGCGCGTGCGGTGGCGGGGCCAGGGGTGCTGCGCCGGACCGCGGTGCGCGATCTGCGGCGAGGGGTGCGCCTGGTGCAGCCGTACGCGACGAGCGGCGGGAACCTCGCGGTGCGGGTCGCGCCCGGGGTACGCGGGGTGGCGCAGGTGGTGCGGCGGCGGGTGCGGCGGGTGCTCAGCCGGTAGCGCGACGGGGCCGCCACCCTTGCGGACGACGGCCCCTTACCCGTACGGGAGACGCTAGTTGCGCGCCGCCTCAGGGTGCAGGCGCACCCAGCCCGCCCACGCCGATGTGATCATGTCGCGGACGTCGTGGCGGGCCTCCCAGCCGAGCTCGCCGGCGATGCGGTCGGCCGCGGCGACCACGCGGGCCGGGTCGCCGGGGCGACGGGGTGCGACCTCCGGCTCGACGTCGTAGCCCGCGACCTCCGTGATCCGGTCGATGAGCTCCCGCACCCAAACACCTTCGCCGCGGCCGATGTTGACCGTCAGGTCGTCGCCGGGCGCGGCGGCCAGTTTGCGGGCGGCGGCCACATGCGCGTCGGCCAGGTCGGCGACGTGGATGTAGTCGCGTACGCAGGTGCCGTCGGGCGTCGGGTAGTCGGCGCCGAAGATCCGCGGGGCCGCGCCCTCGGTGAGCTTCTCGAAGACCATCGGAACGATGTTGAAGACACCGGTGTCGGCGAGTTCGGGGCTCGCCGCGCCCGCCACGTTGAAGTACCGCAGGGACGCGGTCGCGAAGCCGTGCGCGCGGCCGGCCGCGCGCACCAGCCACTCGCCGGCCAGCTTGGTCTCGCCGTACGGGTTCATCGGCAGACAGGGGGTGTCCTCGGTGACGAGGTCGACGTCGGGCATGCCGTAGACGGCCGCCGACGAGGAGAACACGAAGGAGCGCACTCCGCCGGCGGCGACCGCCGCGAGCAGGACGCGCAGGCCCTCGATGTTCTGGTGGTAGTAGTGCAGCGGCAGTTCGACGGACTCGCCGACCTGCTTCTTGGCCGCCAGGTGGACGACACCGGTGACGCCGTGCTCGGCGATCGCCTTGTCCAGCGCGGCACGGTCGAGCACCGTGCCCTCGACGAACGCGACGCCCTCGGGCACCCGCTCGGCGATCCCCGTCGACAGGTCGTCGAAGACGACCGCCTGCTCGCCGGCCGCGGGCAGGGCGCGCACGGCGGGCGGTCCCACGGGACCGGCGCCGCCGGTGATCAGCCAGGTCATGGTCACCCTGTTTCCGTAACGGTTTGTTCCAGTTTGTTCGACGCTAGGCGTGCGCTTCGGGTTCCGCGCGACCCTTCGGGCTCCGGGCGGCAGGTTCAGGCCCCCGGCCCCGGGCCCCGCATCACACCCGGGCCCTGTATCGCCCGCAGTCCCGCCGCGGCGGCGGCGGTGAGCTGGTCCAGGTAGCCCTTCGGCAGCGGGGCGCGCGTCACCACCGAGCGCCAGTACAAGGGCCCCGAGATCAGGTCGAGCGCGAGCTCCTCGTCTACGCCCGCGTCCAGCTCGCCACGGGAGACCGCGGCCTGGACGATCCCGCTGGCCACCGAGTGCTGGCCTTCGCGCAGCGCCTTCTCCAAGGCCTCGCGGATCTCCGGATTACGAGCCGCCTCGGCCTGCAGGTCCGGGATGATCTGGCCGGCCACGGGGTGACGCAGGGCGCGCGAGGTGACCTCGTACAGCAGCCGGAGATCGCCTTCCAGGGTGCCGGTGTCGGGGGCGGGCAGGCCCTGGACGGCGACCGCCGAGACCAGGTCGAGCACGAGGTGCAGCTTGGAGCGCCAGCGGCGGTAGACGGCGGTCTTGCCGACGCCCGCGCGGCGCGCGACGCCCTCGATCGACATCCGGCCGTAGCCGACCGCGGCGAGCTCCGCGAAGACCGCCGCCCGAATGGCTTCGGTCACATCCTCGCGCAGCACCGCGGCCCCGGCCGGAGCCCGGCGGCGGGCGGGCTTGGCCGCTTCATCTCTGGGCGCGGAGGGGGCCGGGTCGGGTGCGGAGGTCGAGGACGTCATGGCCCCCAGCATACGGCCGTGACGACGAAACGGTTGCGTTGCGACGTCGATCCGTCCTACGCTCCACGAAGCGACGATACGGGTCCGTCCCGACGTAAAAGCGAGGTAAGTCAGTGAGTCAAGTGCTCGAGGCGCCGCCGAAACACCCGGCACCGACCCCGACCCCGTCCGCGCAGGAGCTCGCCGCGCGGTACGGGCTCGCCGTGAGCAATGCCCGCCCCTCACTGGGCCGTTACGCCGGCCAGCTGTGGCAGCGCCGGCACTTCATCACCGCGTTCGCCACGGCCAAGCTGACGACGCAGTACAGCCAGGCGAAGCTCGGCCAGCTGTGGCAGGTGATGACCCCGCTGCTCAACGCGGCGGTCTACTACCTCATCTTCGGCGTCCTGATGAACGTCAAGCGCGGTGTCCCGGACTACATCCCGTTCCTGGTCACCGGCGTCTTCGTGTTCACCTTCACGCAGTCGTCGATCATGGCGGGCACCCGGGCCATCGCCGGCAATCTGGGCCTCGTACGGGCGCTCCACTTCCCGCGGGCCGCACTGCCGATCTCGTTCTGTCTGCAGCAGCTGCAGCAGCTGCTCTTCTCGATGATCGCCCTGGTCGCGATCGTCCTCGGCTTCGGACTGCCGCTCACACCCAAGTGGCTGCTCGTGATCCCGGCCCTCGTGCTGCAGTTCGCCTTCAACGCGGGCCTCGCGATGATCGTGGCGCGGCTGTGCGCCAAGACCCCCGACATCGGCCAGCTGATGCCGTTCGTGCTGCGCACCTGGATGTACCTGTCCGGCGTGATGTTCTCGCTGCAACAGGTCACCAAGGGCAAGAGCGTCCCGCACGCGGTCCACTTCGCGCTCGAGCACAACCCGGCGGCCGTCTTCATCGACCTGATCCGGTACGCCCTGATCGACAGCTTCCACAGCAACCAGCTCCCGCACCACGTCTGGGCCTGGGCCCTGGGCTGGGCCCTGCTCGCGGGCGTCGGCGGGTTCATCTACTTCTGGAAGGCAGAGGAGACCTACGGCCGTGGCTGACACTCTGATCACCCCTCTGGTGAACCCGAACCCAACCCCGAACCCGCTCGCCGAGCCCTCCCCCGTACCCGCCCAGCGGACCGGGGAGCGCGTCCCGACAGTGATCGTCGATGGCGTCGACATCGTCTACCGGGTCATCGGCTCGGGCGCGGGACGGGGCAGTGCCACCTCCGCCCTGAGCCGGATCGTCGGCCGCGGCAAGCGCCCCGGCGTGCGCGAGGTGCACGCGGTCAAGCGCGTCTCCTTCACCGCGTACCGCGGCGAGGCCATCGGCCTGATCGGCACCAACGGCTCCGGGAAGTCGACCCTGCTGCGCGCCGTCGCCGGACTGCTCCCCTGCGAGAGCGGCCGGATCTACACGGACGGCCAGCCCTCCCTGATGGGCGTGAACGCCGCCCTGATGGACGATCTGACCGGTGAGCGCAATGTGACCCTCGGCTGCCTGGCCATGGGGATGTCCCGTGAGCAGGTACGGGAGCGCTATGACGAGATCGTCGAGTTCTCGGGCGTGAACGAGAAGGGCGACTTCATCTCGCTGCCGATGCGCACGTACTCCTCGGGCATGAAGGCCCGACTGCGGTTCTCGATCGGCGCGGCCAAGGACCACGACGTCCTGCTGATCGACGAGGCCCTCGCGACCGGCGACGCCCGCTTCCAGAAGCGTTCCGAGGAGCGGATCCGCGAGCTGCGGGCCAAGGCGGGCACGGTGTTCCTGGTCAGCCACAGCAACAAGTCCATCCGCGACACCTGCGACCGGGTCCTGTGGCTGGAGAAGGGCGAGCTCCTGATGGACGGGCCCACCGAGGAGGTCCTCGAGGAGTACGAGCGGTTCACCGGCAAGTGAGCCTCCGGCGGATCCGGGGGCCCGTGACCGGCGTCACCCACGACTCGTAGAACCCAAATAGGACAATTAGCCTCTTCTTGTCGGGGGCAGCCCCTCGCCCCCAGCAAGGAACGCACCCGATGGGACTCACCAGCAAGAAGCTGCTGCTGCTCGCGGTCCTCGTGGCGATCGCGCTCTTCGCGCTCACCATGTGGCTCTGGCCGCGCCTGGCCGGACGCAGTGTCCGGGCCCTGCTCGGCCGCTTCCTGCTGCTCGTCTGCACCCAGCTCGCGGTGCTCTCCGTGGTGCTGCTCTATGTGAACGACAAGTTCGAGTTCTACGCCTCGTGGGACGACCTCTTCGGCACCGAGCAGGGCGAAGGCGTGGTCCAGGAGGTCGGCCCGGGCGGCAAGCTCGTGGCCCTCCAGTCGGACCAGGCGCTGAGCGGCGGCGGCCGCCTCGAGTCCGTGAAGATCACCGGCACGAGCTCGAGGATCGCCGCGGACGCCAAGGTCTATCTGCCCCCGCAGTACTTCCAGAAGGGCAACAAGGACAAGAAGTTCCCGGCCATCCTCGCCATCACCGGCTACCCGGGCACGGTCGACGGGATGATCAACGAGCTGGGCTTCGTGGACACCGCACGCGACAAAGCCCGTACGGGCAAGATGCCGCCCGCGGTGATGATCTTCATCCGGTCGGCGGTGACCCCGCCACGGGACACCGAGTGCGTGGACGTCCCGGGCGGCCCCAAAGTCCTGACGTATTTCGCGAAGGACCTGCCGAAGGCGATCACCTCGCACTACCGGGTGGGCACGGACACGAAGCAGTGGGGCGTGACGGGCTACTCGACCGGGGGCTACTGCGCGCTGAAGCTCCCCATGACGTACCCGGAGAGCTTCACGGCCGGCGCCGCGCTCTCCCCGTATTTCGCGGCGAAGACCGACGACACCACGGGCGATCTCTTCCACGGCGACAAGAAGCTGGAGCAGGAGAACGACCTGATGTGGCGGATGGAGAAGCTGCCGCAGCCACCCGTGTCACTGCTCGTGACCAGCAGCGCCAAGGGCGAATACGACTACCACCACACCCTCGACTTCCTGTCGAAGCTCAAGGAGGGGCGCATGCGGATGGCGCGCATGATCCTGGACGAGGGCGGCCACAACTTCAACACCTGGAAGCGCGAGGTGCCGGCCGCGCTTGTCTGGCTCGGCGACAAACTCGACAAGCCCGCGAAGGCGTGAGGACCGACCCGTGAGGACCCAACGGTGAAGCTCAGTGTGATCGTGACCGGGCCCGATGTGCAGGGCCATCTGCGGGAGTGCCTGGACAGCGTGGCCGGCCAGTCGGGCGCCGAGTCCGAGCTGCTCGTCGTGCCCGCCGACGAGGCGGCCCGGACCGAGTGCGACGGGTATGCCGCTCGCGTCCTGCCCGTGGAGCCCTCCGCCCCGGCGGCCCGGCACGCGGGCGCGGCGGCGGCGAGCGGTGAGTGGCTGCTGTTCCTGGACAGCAAGGACCTGCTGCTCCCGGAAGCGGTCCGCACGCTCGTCGAGCACGCCGACACGCCTGCGGACGTGCTGCTCTTCGACCATGTCCGCGCCTACTGGTGGGACCCCGCGCGCCCCAGCACCGACACCAAGCTCCTGGCCGCGGCCGGTCACGAGGCACGAGGGCTCTCCGCGGCGCCCACCCTGCTCGATGTCACCCCGCTGCTCGGCAACCGCGCGCTGCGCGCCGCGTTCTACCGCGACCGCCTCGACAGCGGTCTGCTCGACGACCCGGCACCGGCCGGTGAACTCGCCACGGCCTACGCCTCGTTGCTGCTCGCCGACCGCATCGCCTGCCTCGACACGGCGCTGCTCGCCGAGCGCCGGCTGCGCCGCGCGAGCCTGCCGCCCCTCACCGCCGAGCAGCACTACGCGCTCTTCGACGAGTACGAGGAGATCTGGGCGCTCGCCGAGAACGCCCCGGCGTCCGTACGCGGGGTGCTCTACGACCGGATGACGGCCGACTATCTGCGGATCATCGCCCGCCCCGGGCTGCTGCCCGAGGAGCTGGCACCCGAGTTCTTCCGCCGCGCCTGCGAGCACGCGGTCCGCTTCCGTCCCGAGGGGCACGCCGCCCCCGACGGGCTGGCCGGAGTGCGGCAGAACCTGCTGGTCAAGGGCCAGTTCGCCGCGTATCGCACCCTGCAGAAGGCCAATCGCAAGCAGCGCGACCTGACGGCGACGCTGCAGAAGAGGAAGCGCAAGCTCGGCGCGAGCGTGCGCCGCCGTCGCTACGAGAAGGCGCGCAGCCGGCCGGTCGACCGGGAGCTCGCCGTGTTCTCCGCGTACTGGGACCGGGGCGTGGCCTGCAACCCGGGCGCGATCGCCGCGAAGCTCGCCGAACTCGCCCCGGAGATCCACCCGGTGTGGGTGGTCGGCGCGGACAAGGTGCCGCTGCTGCCGCCGGGCACGGACCATGTGGTGCCGGGCAGCAAGCCCTACCTCGATGTCCTGGGCCGGGCGGGCTTCCTGGTGAACAACGTCAACTTCCCCAACATGCTGGTCAAACGCCCCGAGCAGACCTACATCCAGACCCATCACGGCACCCCGCTCAAGCGCATGGGCCTGGACCAGATGGACTTCCCGGCGGCCTCGAAGGGCCTCAACTTCCGTGCGCTGCTCGCCCGGGTGGACCGCTGGGACTACAGCCTCTCGGCCAACAGCCACTCCACCCGGATGTGGGCGCACGCCTACCCCTCGCACTACACCCCGCTCGACTACGGCTATCCGCGCAACGACGTGTTCCACCGGGCGACGGCGGCCGACGTACGGGCCGTACGCGCCAAGCTCGGCATCGCCCCCGGCAAGCGGGCGCTGCTCTACGCGCCGACGCACCGCGACTACGAGGCCGGCTGGACCCCGCGCCTGGATCTCGCCGCGCTCGCCGAATCGCTCGGCGAGGACACGGTGCTCCTGGTGCGCGGGCACTACTTCTACGGCGGTTCCGCCTCGCCGCTCGCCCGGCTTCGCGGCACGGGCCGGGTCATCGACGTCTCCGCGTACGACCCCGTGGAGGACGTCTGTCTGGCGGCGGACGCGCTGATCGCGGACTACTCCTCGATCCAGTTCGACTACGCCAACCTCGACCGGCCGATCGTGATCTACGCCGACGACTGGGAGATGTACTCCCGCACCCGCGGGGTCTACTTCGATCTGCTCGCCGAACCGCCCGGCCAAGTGGCCCGCACCCAGGACGAGTTGACCGAGATTCTGCGCGGTGACGCGTGGCGCGACAGCGGCTCCGCCAAGCTGCGGTCCGCGTTCCGGCAGCGCTTTTGCGAGTTCGACGACGGGGCGGCGGCCGAGCGCGTGGTGCGCCGGGTCTTCCTCGGCGAACGGCCCGAGGCCCTGCCGAAGATCATTCCCGTCGAGGACCGTACGCCCGCACCGACCCCGGAAGAAGCAGCCTGATGAGCGCCCTGCCCGATGTGACCGTCACGGTGATCGTCTTCAACGACGCCGACCGGCTGCCCCGCGCGGTGGCCTCGCTGCGCGAGCAGACCCACGCCAACATCGAGATCATCATCAGCGACGACTGCTCCACCGACCACACCCCCGAGGTGGCGCGGCAGCTGGAGTCCGAGGACCGGCGGGTGCGCTATCTGCGCCTCCCGGTCAACAGCGGCGGGTGCAGCGCGCCCCGCAACCGCGCCATGGAGATCGCGCGCGCCCCGTATCTGATGTTCCTCGACAGCGACGACGAACTGCCGCCGCGCGCCGTCGAGTTGCTCCTCGGGGCCCACCGCGAGCGGGAGATCGACTTCGCGATGGGACAGGTCGAGCGGGTCCGCGTCGACACCGGCAAGCGCACCCTGTGGATGCCCGACCTGGTCGCCGAGCGCCGTACGGTCGAAGGCATCGACGCCGAACCGCGGCTGCTCTTCGAGCACCTGTCGACCTCGAAGATGTACACCAAGGACTTCCTCGACCGGCACCAACTGCGCTTCCCCGAGGGCATCCACTACGAGGACCAGCTGTTCTCGGCGCAGGCGTACTGCCTGGCCAAGGCCTTCACGATCGTGCCCGAGCCGGTCTACCGCTGGTACATCGAGCCGTTCGCGGCCGCCGGCGCCGCCTCGATCTCGAATCAGCGCCACAAGATCAGCAACGTACGGGACCGTATCCACGTCCAGACCCTGATCGACGAGTTCCTCGTCTCCAGCGGGCATGGCGGGCTGCGCGAGGACAAGGACTACAAGTTCCTCAAGCACGACTTCCGAATGTACGCGGGTGACCTGCCGTTCCGCGACGAGGACTGGATCCGTTCGTTCGCGGGCGCGGTGGTGCCGTATCTGGAGTCCGTCTCCCCCGCCGCGCTGGCCCGGCTGCCGCGCGCCGAGCGCGTGGTGATCCAGCTGCTGCGCGACGGACGCCTGACCGACGCGCAGATCGCCGCGCGCGGCATGGGCCACGGGGTGGCGCCGCGCGAGACGGTCACCGACGAGAACGGGCGGGTGTACTGGGGCGCGCGGATCCCCGTCACCGAGCAGACCAAGGGCGAACTCGACCTCAGCGACGAGGAGTTGTCGACCCGGCCCTTCACCACCGCGCACTTCCGCCACGAGATCACCTCGGTCGAGGCGGCCGCCGCGGGCACGCTCGACCTGACGGTCCGCACCTACGACCCGGGGCGCCAGCTGGCCGTCGGCCCGCATGTGGCCGCCGTGCACATCGCCCCCGGCGGCCGCCGCCACACCCAGCGCCTCCGCCTCCACCTGGGGGGCCCCGGTGTCTACGGAGGGGCCGTACGCCTCGATCTGTCCGCCGGCGGACTGCCGCTGCAGGGCTTCACGGGCGTCCGTCACCCGATCCTGGAGCTGGAGCAGGACCGTCAGCGCAACACCGGTCTGCTGCTCGCCCCGCTGGAGTTCACGGCGCTGACCACGGTGATGCGGCCCTCGTTCGGGATCGCGCACCGGGTGACGGTGGAGCCCGAGGGGCGGGGTTCCGGGCGGCTTCAGGTGCGCTGGGAGACGGTGGGTGCGGTGGCGAAGGCGCTGCGGCCGATGAAGCGGCGGGCGGGCGCGCTGCGCAAGCTGACGGCGGCGCTGCGCTAGGCGCGTGCTGCCGCCCGCCCCCGCGTTCGCGTCTCCGGAGAATTCACCGTGTCTGTCCTCACCGCCCCGTCCCTGCCCACCCGCGCCCTCGACACCCCCCGCGCGGGCGGCCGGCTGCGTGTACTCGACGGCCTGCGGCTGCTCGCCGCGCTGCTCGTGGTGCTCTTCCACTACCTCCGCGAGGGCGGCTGGTCCGACCCCGCGCGGACCTTTCCCGTGCTCGGCCCCCTCGCCCAGTACACCTGGCTCGGCGTCGAACTCTTCTTCCTGATCAGCGGATTCGTCATCTGCATGTCGGCCTGGGGCAGACCGCTCAGGTCCTTCGTCCGCAGCCGCGTGGTGCGGCTGTTCCCCGCGTACTGGTTCTGTGTGCTCGCCACCGGGGCCGTCCTGCTGCTGCCGGGGCTGCCGTCGGACCACGACCGGCCGACGATCAGCCAGATCCTCACCAACCTGACGATGGTGCAGAGCTCGCTCGGCGTCGACGACGTCGACCACTCGTACTGGACCCTCTGGTCCGAGCTGCGCTTCTACCTGCTCTTCGCGGTGGTCGCCTGGCTCGGTGTGACCCGCAAGCGGGTGGTCGCCTTCTGCTGGGTGTGGACCGTGGCCGCGGTGCTCGCACCGGCGGCCGGGCTGCCGGTGCTCCGCCTGCTCGCGAATCCGCTCTACGCACCGCTGTTCATCTCCGGGATCGCGTTCTATCTGATCCGCAGGAACGGCCCGCGCCAGGGCGCGCCCTGGGCGCTGCTCGGCGTGAACTGGCTGCTTGCGCAGCACAGCATGATCGAGGTGGCGAAGGTCTACAGCACGGACACACAGCGCATGTCGTGGACGGTGTGCGTGGCCGCGGTGACGGCGTTCTACCTCCTGATGGCGGCCGTGGCGCTGGGGTACCTCGACCGGGTCGACTGGCGCTGGCTGACGACCGGCGGGGCGATCTCGTATCCGCTGTATCTGATCCACCAGGCGGTCGGTGTGCACCTCATCCACCTGTGGCGCGAGCAGCTGCCGCCCTGGGCGATGCTGCTCACCGCCGTCGCGACGATGCTCGCCGCGGCCTGGCTGATCCACCGCTTCGTCGAACGGCCGGGCGGGGCGCTGCTGCGGCGGGCGTTCGGCTGAGCTGCGGGCGGAGGCGGCTGGGCTGCGGGGGTTCGGCTGAGCTACGGGCGGAGGCGGCTGGGCTGCGGGGGTTCGGCTGAGCTGCGGCGGGCGTTCGGCTGAGCTGCCCCGGGGCGCGCGGCCGGGACCACGGCCTCAGGCGTCGTCCACGACCCGGTACAGCACCTGCCCGTTCGGCCCGACGGCCACCTTCTCCAGCGCCGGGTCCGCGGCCGGCAGGCCACCGTCGCTGCGCCACTGGAGCACCCAGCGCGCACCGTAGCGGTGCAGTGCGTCGAGGCGCTGAGCGCGGGAGCTGCCCGGCGCGAAGTATTCGGCCACCGTGGCCAGGCGCTGCTCCTGGTCCGGCAGGAAGAAGTCCGGGTATCCGGGCGCGACCGTGTAGGGCCCGTACGCCGGGGCCTGGCGCGCCGCCCGCCCCTTGACCATCACCGTGTCCCCGTACGGCACATGGCGCGTGATCCACGCGTACCCGGCCCACGGCTGCCTGGTCTTCTCCCGTACGGCCGGCGGCAGCGCGTCCTGGCGCACCACGTAGCCGAGCACCCCCGCCTGGGTCCACGCGCCCGCGACCAGGGCCGCTCCCACGACCGCCGCGAACGCGTTGCGCACGAGCCGGGTGCCGCCCGTCACCCGAGCGAGCGCGGCGGCCAGTTGGGCCGGGATGAGCACGGCGGGCAGCGCCCGGCCCCAGGAGTAGTGCCCGGTCAGCCAGCCGGCCGTCACCATCAGCGCCCCGAGCGCGAAGAAGATCACCAGCGGATCGCGGCGGTCCCGCCGCAGACGCAGGGCGAGGGCCGCCACACCGATCAGGGCGAACCCGAAGTGCGGCAGCAGGCCGGTGTACAGCGGACGGTGGATCTCCTCCAGGCCGCCCACGCCGAACAGCCCGAAGAACGAGTAGTACGGCCAGCCGACCAGCAGCACCAGCCCGGCCACCATGCCCGCCCCGAGCCGCAGCCAGACGTCGCGTCCCGGCCACGGCCGCGCGCCGAGCAGCACACCGAGCGCCCCGAAGGTGGCGACCACCCCGGTGAACTGGTGACTCAGCATGATCACGGCCCACAGCAGGCCGAGTCCGATGCTCACCGGCCAACTCGCCGATGACCGCACGGCCTTGGTGAGCAGCGCCCAGAAGTGGAAGGACAGGCCGAGCGCGAAGGTGCTCGGATAGGCGACGGTGAGCGCGAGCGAACTCAGGCCGAGGAAGCCGCTCCACTCGAAGAGGCCGGGGCCCCACAGGAGCAGCACGCAGAGCACGGCGAGGGCGGGTGCGGAGCGGCGCCGCGTGAACGTCCGGACGACATGCGGGATGCCGGTGAGCAGCAGGGCGAGCGAGACGAGGGCTGCGATCCGCAGGACGGTGAACGTGCCGAGCCCGGTGACCTTCGCGAGGGCGCCGAGCAGCAGCATCCACGGCGAGTAGTAGGGGCTGTCACCCGCCGCGTCGACCATCGGATTGCCCGGCGACAGCAGATCCGTACGCAGCCGCTCGATGGTCGCCGCGTGGACCCCGAGGTCGCCCACCCAGGGCAGCCGGACCACGACGAGCAGCAGCAGCGCCCCGATGAGCAGGACCGCCGCACGCGCTACCGCCCGCGCCGCGGCCGAGTCGGCTGCGGGCGCGAGCGGTGGGGACGCTGCGGGACGGTGCGGAGCGGGCGCGGCGGGCCGTTCGGCCGCGGTGCGCGTCACCTCATGCCCGCTGCGCGTCATGCTGGAAGACCCAGGTCCGGTACACCAGGAAACGGAACGCGGATGCGAGCACGATCGAGCCGGCCTTGGCGAGGTTCGAACCGAGCGGTCCGTCCATCGCCATGCCGTGGTACGCCACGTAGAACAGGCCGCTCTCGACCGCGACCCCGATCCCGCTGAACACGAAGAACAGCAGGATCTGCTGCTTGGTGCGCTTGTCGCGGTCCCGGTAGGCGAAGAAGCGGAAGCCGAGGTAGTTGGTGCCCATGGCGATACAGCTCGCGAGCACCGTGGCGGTCATCGCGCCCCAGCCGAGGCCGTGCAGGAGCAGGTTGAAGACGACGAAGTTGACGCCGACGCCACTGCCGCCGACGATCCCGAACTTCGCCAGCTCCTTGCCGTAGCGGACCATGCGGCGCGCACGAGGGCGTGGCGCCGCCTCCGGCAGCGCCACGGTGGGGGTGTCCTGCAAAGTGGTCATCGTGGAGTGCTCACCAACTCGTCTCTGCGCGGCGGGTGTTCAGCGCCGGCCCCGGGCGGCGGCGGCACGCAGCCTCCACGGCATCGCCATGGACTCCAGCTGCACCGCGAAGCTCATCTTCGACTCCCCGACCGTGCGGTCCTCGAAGTGGATGGGCACCTCCATGACGCCGAAGCCGCGGCGAAGCGCCGCGTACTTCATCTCGACCTGGAAGCTGTAGCCCGCGCTGCCCACCGACGCGAGGTCGATCGCGCGCAGGGTGTCCGCGCGCCAGAGGTTGAAGCCGCCGGTGATGTCGCGGACGCGGGTGCCGAGGATCGCGCTCGCGTAGGTGTTGGCCCAGCGCGAAAGCAGCTTGCGGTGCGCGCCCCAGGCGTCCGAGAGCGAGCCGCCCGGCACGTAGCGGCTGCCGACCACGACACCGGCGCCGGTGGACAGCGCGACGCCGAGCATCTCGCCGATCTTCCCGGCGGGGTGGCTGCCGTCGGCGTCCATCTGCAGCACGTACGCGGCGCCGTTCTCGACGGCACGGCTCATGCCCGCCGCGTAGGCGCGGCCGAGGCCGTCCTTCTCGGTGCGGTGCAGGACCCGCATGCGGACGCGGTCCGTGTTGTAGCGCTCGGCCAGGGACTCGGCGAGCTCGCCGGTGCCGTCCGGGCTGGAGTCGTCGACGACGAGCAGGCTCAGGCCCGGCAGCTCCTGGCCGAGCGCCATCAGCGTCTCGGTCATCCGCGGCAGGTTGCCCGCTTCGTTGTACGTGGGCATGACGACGGTCAGCGCGGTGTCCGCCCAGGCCGCGGGCAGGGGCGTCGGTGACTCAAGGGTCTTCGTCAGCATCTGAGGTCCTCGGTGCGCGTACACAATCGCACCCACCTTAACCCAAATGCCCGATTTAACAGCATAAAGACGGTGTAGGGGCGTCAGCTCCACGGCCCTCAGCCCGGGGAAACCCACGGCCCCCGCCGGAAAACGGCCGAGCACCCCGGAGCGGTCGGCTCCGAGGTGCTCGGCCAGGAGGCGTTATCCCGTTACGAGTGCGTGCGCAACAGCGTCCTCATCGTGCGCATCGCCACCGACAGGTTCGCCAGGTCGAACGAGTCCGAGCCCTGGATCTCGTCCAGGGTCGTCTTCGCGCGGCCCAGGATCGCGGCGTTCTTCTCCTGCCACGACTTGAACCGCTGCTCCGGCGTCGAACTGCCGTTGCCCACCGACAGGACATCCGAGGTGAGCGCCGCGTGCGCCGCGTACAGGTCCTCGCGGATCGCCGCGCGGGCCATGGACGACCAGCGGTCGGTACGGGGCAGGGCGCTGATCCGGTCCATCAGCTGCGTGATGGTGAGCCGGTCCCCGAGGTCGTAGTAGACCTCGGCGACGGCCATCGGGTCCTTGCCCACACGGTCGGCGATCAGCACGATGTCGAGTGCCGGGAACGCCGAGGAGAACCCGGCCACCTGCTGCGCCAGCTCCTCCGGGACGGCGGCCGCGGTCAGCTCCTCGAAGATCTGCTGGTACCACTCGAGGTCCGCGCCGCGCAGGAGCTTCGGCAGCTCACCCCACACCTGGTGGACGCCCTCGCTGAAGAAGCCGATGGTCTCGGCCAGCTCCAGCGGCTGCGGCCGGTTGTTGAGCAGCCAGCGGGTGCCGCGCTCGACGAGCCGGCGCGAGTGCAGCCGGATCCGGGTCTGCACGTCGGCGGCGACCACGTTGTCCAGGGCCTCGACCCCGTCCCACACCTCGGAGAGCCCGAAGATCTCGCGGGCCGCGGTGTGCGCCCGTACGACCTCTTCGAGCGAGGCGCCGGTCTCCTCGCGCATCCGGTGCAGGAAGCTGGTGCCGCCCGCGTTGACCGTGTCGTTCACCAGGACCGTCGTGACGATCTCGCGGCGCAGCGCGTGCGCCTCGATCTGCTCGGTGAACTTGCTGCGCAGCGCCGTCGGGAAGTAGGTGTGCAGCAGACTCTGCAGATACGGGTCGTCGGGCAGACCCGTGGAGATCAGCTCCTCGGCGACGGTGATCTTCGTGTACGCGAGGAGCACCGCCGTCTCCGGCTGGGTCAGCCCCAGGTCGTTGCCGAGGCGCTCGCGGATCTGCCGGTCGGTCGGCAGGAACTCGATGGCCCGGTCGAGCCGGCCCTCGCGCACCAGCGTGCGCATGAAGCGCTGCTGGGCGTGGAGCATGCTGGAGGACTGCGCGAGGGCGTTGGCCAGGGCGGTGTTCTGCGCGTAGTTGTTGCGCAGCACCAGGTGGCCGACCTCGTCGGTCATTTCGGCGAGCAGCTTGTTGCGCTGCTTGACCGTCATGTCGCCGTCGGCCACGACCGCGTTCAGCAGGATCTTGATGTTCACCTCGTGGTCCGAGGTGTCCACGCCCGCGCTGTTGTCGATCGCGTCGGTGTTGACGCGCCCGCCGTGCTGCGCGAACTCGATGCGGCCGAGCTGGGTCAGGCCCAGGTTGCCGCCCTCGCCGACGACCTTGACGCGCAGGTCGGCGCCGTCCACGCGGATCGCGTCGTTGGCCTTGTCGCCGACGTCCGTGTGCGATTCGGCCGAGGACTTCACGTAGGTGCCGATGCCGCCGTTCCACAGCAGGTCGACCGGCGACTTGAGGATCGTCTGCATCAGCTCGGCCGGGGTCATCTTGGCGATGCCGGACTCGATGCCGAGTGCCTCGCGGATATGCGCGTTGAGCTGGATCGCCTTGGCCGTACGGGGGAAGATCCCGCCGCCCGCGGAGAGCAGCTCGGTGTTGTAGTCGGCCCAGGAGCTGCGGGGCAGCTCGAACAGGCGGCGGCGCTCGGCGTAGGAGACGGCCGCGTCCGGGTTCGGGTCGATGAAGATGTGCCGGTGGTCGAAGGCGGCGACCAGGCGGATGCGCTCGGAGAGCAGCATCCCGTTGCCGAACACGTCACCGCTCATGTCGCCGACGCCGACGACCGTGAAGTCCTCGGACTGGGTGTCGACGCCGAGCTCGCGGAAGTGCCGCTTCACGGACTCCCAGGCGCCGCGGGCGGTGATGCCCATGCCCTTGTGGTCGTAGCCCGCGCTGCCGCCGGAGGCGAAGGCGTCGCCGAGCCAGAAGTTGTACGACTCGGCCACCGCGTTGGCGATGTCCGAGAACGTCGCCGTGCCCTTGTCGGCCGCGACCACGAGGTACGTGTCGTCCTCGTCGTGCCGTACGACATCGGCGGGTGGCACGACCTCGCCGGCCACCATGTTGTCGGTGATGTCGAGCAGCGCCGAGATGAAGGTCTTGTAGCTGGCGACGCCCTCGGCGAGCCACGCGTCACGGTCCTTCGCGGGGTCGGGCAGCTGCTTGGCGACGAAGCCGCCCTTGGCGCCGACCGGCACGATGACGGTGTTCTTCACCATCTGCGCCTTCACCAGGCCGAGGATCTCCGTACGGAAGTCCTCCCGCCGGTCGGACCAGCGCAGCCCGCCGCGCGCGACCTTGCCGAAGCGCAGGTGCACACCCTCGACGCGGGGCGAGTACACCCAGATCTCGTACGCGGGGCGGGGCGCCGGCAGGTCCGGGATGGCCTGCGGGTCGAACTTCATCGAGACGTAGGAGTGCGGCCTGCCGCCCCCGGCCTCCTGGAAGAAGTTCGTGCGCAGGGTCGCCTTGATGACCACGAGGAAGGACCGCAGGATCCGGTCCTCGTCGAGGGAGGCGACCTGGTCGAGCGCTCCGTCGAGCTCTTCGAGCAGTCCGTCGGTCAGCTCGGTGCCGGCCCGCTGGCGGTCCGGGGACATCCGCGCCTCGAACAGCGAGATCAGCAGGCGTGTGGTGTGGACGTTGTTGCGGAGGGTGTCCTCCATGTAGTCCTGGCTGAACGTGGCGCCCGCCTGGCGCAGGTACTTGGCGTACGCGCGAAGCACCATCGCCTGCCGCCAGTTCAGACCGGCGCGCAGCACGAGGGAGTTGAAGCCGTCGTTCTCGGCCTCACCGGTCCACACGGCGGCGAAGGCCTGCTGGAAGCGCTCGCGGGCGTCGTCGGCGAGGTAGTCGCCGTTGCCGTTCGACTTCGGCATCCGCAGACCGAAGTCGTAGATCCACGCGTCGTTGCTGCGGTCGCTGCAGCGCAGCTCGTACGGGCGCTCGTCGACGACCTCGCAGCCGAGCAGCTGCAGGACGGGAAGGACCGCGGAGAGCGAGACCTGCTCGCCGGAGCGGTAGATCTTGAAGCGGCGCTCGCCGGGTCCCGCGCCCACGGGCTCGTAGAGCGAGAGCGCGAAGTCCTGCTCGCTCTTGCCCAGGGCTTCGAGGTGCACGAGGTCGGCGACCGCGGAGCGCGGCGAGTGGTCGGCCTTGTAGCCCTCGGGGAAGGCACCCGAGTACTTGCGCAGGAGCTCGGCCGCGCGCTCCTCGCCGCACTCGGCGTTCAGCGCCTCGGCGAAGCCGTCGGCCCAGGAGCGGGCGGCCTCGACGAGCCGCGCCTCGATCCGCTCCTTGTCCGCGTCGGAGAGCTCCGGCAGCTCGGTGCCCGGCGCGACCCGGACGACGAAGTGCAGCCGGGACAGGATCGACTCGGTGTTCCAGGCGGTGAAGTCGACGCTGGCGCCGCCCAGTTCCTCCTTGAGGATGTCGATGATCCGCAGGCGCACACCGGTGGTGTAGCGGTCGCGCGGCAGGTAGACGAGGGCCGAGTAGTAGCGCCCGTACTCGTCCTTGCGCAGGTAGAGCCGCAGGCGCCGGCGCTCCTGGAGGTACAGCACGCTGGTGGCGATCTCGCGCAGCTCGTCGACCGGGGTCTGGAAGAGCTCGTCGCGCGGATACGTCTCGAGGATCTGCATCAGGTCGCGGCCGTCGTGGCTGTTGGGCGAGAAGCCGGCGCCCTTGAGCACCTCTTCGACCTTGCGGCGGATCACCGGGACGCGGCGCACGGACTCGGTGTACGCGGCGGACGAGAACAGGCCCAGGAAGCGGCGCTCACCGACGACGTTGCCCTCGGCGTCGAACTTCTTGACGCCCACGTAGTCGAGGTAGCTCGGGCGGTGCACGGTGGCGCGGCTGTTGGCCTTGGTGAGCACCAGGATCTTGTGCTCACGGGCCTTGGCGCGGGCGTCGGCGGGCAGCCGGTTGAAGGACGGGCTGACCGGGTGGGCCTCGTCGCCGCCGGCGTGCTGCGGGTCGGAGCGCAGGATGCCGAGTCCGGTGCCGGGCACGGCGGTGAGCGAGTCGTCGTCCGTGAGGTCGTACTCGCGGTAGCCGAGGAACGTGAAGTGGTCGGCGGCCAGCCAGCGCAGCAGCTCGCGGGCCTCCTCGATGTCCTGCTCGCGCAGATCGTCGGCGGTGGGCTCGGCGGGCAGGTCCTCGGCGATGCGCAGCGCGGCGTCGCGCATCTTCTCCCAGTCCTCGACGGCCTCGCGGACGTCGGACAGGACGCGCAGGAGATCGTTGGTGATCTGCTTGAGGTCCGCGCGGTCGGTCTCGCGGTCGATCTCGACGTGGATCCAGGACTCGACAAGGGTCTCGTGCCCGGCCTCCGCGGCCGCCTGCGCCGCGGTGTTGTCGGCGAGGACCTCGATCAGCTTGCCGGTGACATCACGGCGTACGACCACCTGCGGGTGGATCACGACATGGATGCCGCGGCCCTGGCGGGACAGCTCGTTGGTCACCGAGTCCACGAGGAACGGCATATCGTCCGTGACCACCTCGACCACGGAGTGGCTGGAGGTCCAGCCGTTCTCCTCGACGGTCGGGGTGTGCACCCGGACGTTCGCGGTGCCCTGCGGCCGGTTCTCGGCCAGGCGGTAGTGCGAAAGCGCGGCACCGAAGACGTCGACCGGGTCGCGGTCGGTCAGATCCTCGGGCGCCGTGTGCAGGTAGTAGCGCTGGAGATACGTGAGAACGGTGTCGCCGTCCGGCTTGTCGTCCGCACGCGTGGCACCGGTCGGGAGCTGTCCCCCGACCGGGCTGTGCTCAGCGACTCGGGCGGCCCTTGCGAGCAGCTCGGCCTTGGCTTCGTCCAGCTTGGTCTGCATGTCCTCTGCTCCTGTCGCGCGCCGTTGCGTGACGTAGAAGGAATCGGTCGAACTCGGTGAACTCGGCAAACGCACCGAACTCACCGAATTCATAAAAATTACGGCACAACGTCGCGCCCGGGGTGGGGGTCGCTGTCGACGGTATGCCGCAATCGGGAGAGCGAGGGGCGTAATCGGCCAATGTCACTGGCGCGCCCCGGAACGAGATCTCAGCGGCCTCCCGCGCCCGGCGGTCGGCCGGGCGAAGGCAGGGGGCTCCGATGCCCCCGCGGCTTATCGCACTGATCACGCCCTACAGGCTATCGCCCTCTCCCCCGGGACCGGCATGTGCCGTATGGGCACAAAAGCTGGGGGTGAACTTTGACGTTCCGGACAGCGACGTGGGGTACGGAAGGGGCGTATCGGGCCGTTTCTGTGACGGCCCCTCTTGGCAAACGCCCGCCGCGGGGGCACGTTGGCCGGGACGGCCCGGCCGTCCCACCGGGCGCCCGGGGTCCACATCTCATGGGGAGCGGGAGCGGCGATGTCAGCAAAGATCCTGATCGTGACGGGTGACGCGGCAGAATCCCTGGAGGTCCTCTACCCCTACCAGCGGCTGCGCGAAGAGGGCTACGACGTGCACATCGCGGCGCCGGCCCGCAAGAAGCTCCAGTTCGTGGTGCATGACTTCGAGCCGGGCTTCGACACGTACACGGAGAAGCCGGGCTACACCTGGCCGGCCGACCTCGCCTTCTCGGAGGTCGACCCCGGGCAGTACGTGGCGCTGGTGATCCCGGGCGGCCGTGCACCCGAGTACCTGCGCAACGACCCGGAACTCCGGAAGATCATCAAGACCTTCTTCGACACGGACAAGCCGGTGGCCCAGATCTGCCACGGCCCTCTGCTCACGGCGGCGATCGGGGGCCTGAGCGGCCGCCGGGTCACGGCGTATCCGGCCCTCGAGCTGGACATGCAGTCGGCCGGCGCGACCTTCCAGGACGCGGAGGCCGTGGTCGACGGCACGCTGGTGTCGGCGCGTGCTTGGCCGGATCACTCCCGCTGGATGCGCGAGTTCCTCACGGTGCTGCGGGCGAAGGCGCCGGTCACCTGACCGTCCGGCACACCGGGGCGGGGCTACGCCGCCAGCCGCTCCGCCTCGGCCACCGCGTCCGCCAGGGTGTCGACCACGGGCACCCCCGCCACGGCCAGGCTGGCCCTGCTGTGCGACCCCCCGGTGTACAGCACGGCAAGGGCGCCCACATGCGCGGCGGCCAACGCGTCATCGACCGCGTCACCGATCACCACGGCCCGCCCGGGATCGACCCCGGGCAGCGCCGCCAGATGGCGCGCCATCTGCAGCGCCTTGCCCTCCGTGGAGTCCCCCACGCGCCCGTCGACCCGCACGAACCGCTCCTCGATCCCGTGGGTACGGACGATCGGCAGCAGCCGCTCATGCGGGGCGAGCGAGCACATCGACTGCGTCAGCCCGGCCGACTGCCACTCGGCGAGGAGCCGGGACGCCCCCTCCGCGAGACCGGATGACTCGGCGAACGCCCAGTAGTGCCGATGGAAGGCCTCATCCATGACGACCCACTCCTCGGCGGTCGGCAGCCGCCCCATCAGGCGCTCGTAGAACTTGGGCACGGGCACGCAGTAAAGCTCCCGGTACCGCTCCAGCGTGATCGGCGCGAGCCCGATCTCGGCGAACGAGGCGTTGGTGGCCTGGATGACGGCGTCGATGTCGTGGAACAGCGTCCCGTTCCAGTCCCAGACGATGTGTGCTTGCTTCCCCATGCCTCGACGGTACCCACTCCCACCGACAGCCTGCCCCGCAGGCCCTCACGCAGGCAGGGCACCCGCCGGGTGACCATGCCCGCGGCCGCACGCGGTCAGGGCGAGGAGCGCGGGACCAGAGCGGCGGGTCGCGGGGCCGAGGGCTGACGGGTCGACGGAGAGGCGGGCCGCGATGTCGGCGGCGTAGCAGGTGTCAGGGATGCCGAGCTCCTTCTTGACCTGCGTGTAGCGGGCCAGGAACGCCTCGGGGTCCGAGAGCTCCACACCGTCGAAGGCATCGTCGGGAAACCCGTCCTCGTGCGGCAGGAGATAACCGTCCTCGGCCGGGTGCGCGGGACCGACGACGCCCGCGCCCTCCCCCTCGTGCACCGCGTACGCGTCGTAGTGCCGCGCCACCTCACCGCCCTCGGCGATGCACCACATGGTCCACCCGTCGCCGCAGCTCATCCCGTACGCGTGCGCGACTCCGAAGCGGCGGCTCAACTCCGTGCACCGCTCGCGCACCACGACGTCGTGCGCACGCTCGCTGTCGTCGTCCTCCTCGATGCGGTGATCGTCCTGGGAGGTGTGCCCGAAGACCAGCGTCCACGCAGTGCCGTCCGCACTGTGCAGGACCGGGCTGACGAAGCGCCGGGCGCACGTGGCGTGGGCGGAGGTGCGGTCCCAGGAGTGATGGTCGCGGTTCCAGGCCGCCTCACCCGTGCGCAGCGTGACCGGCTCCGGATCGCTCAGGTCGAAAGCCGCGAGCACCGCGTCCCGGTCCGCGGTCGCCACGGCGTACCAACTGCCGCACAGGTGCAGCCCGTACGGGATCTCCTCCCGTTGCTTGATGCGGGTCAGCCGTCGCCACGCAGCCAGGTCTCGGCCGTCGAGCCCCGCCGGGCCGGCTATGCCGGCGAGCGCCTCCAGCGCGCCCGCGCGGATCCAGCGGCCGGGGGCGGCCCCGGAGCGCAGGGCGCGCAGGCGCGGCACCGCCGCGGCGCGGGCCGCCTCGACCGTCCGCAGCGCCTGCCGCCGCACCTCCGGATCCGGATCACCCAGCAGGGGAACGAGCCGGTCGACCCGGTCCGCGGCGGCCGGCCCCTGGAAGAAGGACAGGGCGGCGGACCGCACACGCGGACGCGGGTGGCGCAGCAGGGGTTCGTAGGCACCCGGATCGGCCCCCCGCAGGCCGCTCAGGGTGGCGCCGGACCGGAGCTCGATCTCCTGCGCCCCGGCCTCCCCCGTTCCGGCCTCCCGCCTTCCGGCCTCCCGCGATCCGGCCTCCTCCAGGACCCGCACCAGCGGCACCAGCGCCGGCTCCCCGATCCTCTGCAGAACGTCCTGGGCCAACCGCCACTCCACCGGCGCCCGCTCGTCGAGGAGGAGCGCGAGGACAGGTCCGACCGCGTCCGCCCCGCGCGCCACGAGGGCGTCCCTGCCCTCCCGGCTCTCGTTCCAGGTACCCGACAGGGCACGGGCGGCGTGCTCGACGGCGATCGGGGTGTCCGCCTCGGCGGCGCTCGGATCCATGGCGCGCACCCTAGCCAGACCCACTGACACTGCCGCCGGCACCGGGAGAGCCCGGGGAATAGCCGCACCCGCCGCTCCGTTCGGCTGATATAGTTGAATCATAAACAACCAGTGAAGGTGAGCAGCCATGCAGTTCGGGATCTTCACCGTCGGCGACGTCACGGTCGACCCGACGACCGGTCGCGCCCCCACCGAGCACGAGCGGATCAAGGCGATGCTGGCCATCGCGCTCAAGGCGGAGGAGGTCGGCCTCGACGTCTTCGCGACCGGCGAGCACCACAACCCGCCGTTCGTCCCGTCCTCGCCGACGACGATGCTCGGCTACCTCGCCGCCCGCACCGAGCACCTGATCCTGTCCACCTCCACCACCCTCATCACCACCAACGATCCGGTGAAGATCGCCGAGGACTTCGCGATGCTCCAGCACATCGCGGACGGCCGGGTCGACGTGATGATGGGCCGCGGCAACACCGGCCCGGTCTACCCGTGGTTCGGCAAGGACATCCGCGACGGCATCGACCTCGCCGTCGAGAACTACGCCCTCCTGCGCCGCCTGTGGGACGAGGACGTGGTGACCTGGAGGGGCAAGTTCCGTACGCCGCTGCAGTCCTTCACCTCCACGCCCCGCCCGCTCGACGGCGTCGCACCGTTCGTGTGGCACGGCTCCATCCGCTCCCCGGAGATCGCCGAGCAGGCCGCGTACTACGGCGACGGCTTCTTCCACAACAACATCTTCTGGCCGGCGTCCCACACGAAGCAGATGGTGAATCTCTACCGGCAGCGCTACGCCCACTACGGACACGGCACCCCGGAGCAGGCGATCGTCGGGCTCGGCGGCCAGGTGTTCCTGCGCAAGAACTCCCAGGACGCCGTACGGGAGTTCCGCCCGTACTTCGACAACGCACCGGTGTACGGACACGGCCCGTCCCTGGAGGAGTTCACCTCGCAGACCCCGCTGACCGTCGGCTCCCCGCAGGAAGTCATCGAGCGGACCCTGTCCTTCCGCGACTATGTCGGCGACTACCAGCGCCAACTGTTCCTGATCGACCACGCGGGCCTGCCCCTGAAGACCGTCCTGGAGCAGCTCGACCTGCTCGGCGAGGAGGTCGTCCCCGTCCTGCGCAAGGAGTTCGCGAACCTCAAGCCGGCGAACGTCCCCGACGCCCCCACCCACGCCGCCCGTGTGGCCCGCGCGGCCGCCGAGAACAAGGAAGGCACGCACGCATGAAGCTCGTCGTCGTCTCGGCGGGCCTGAGCTCCCCGTCGTCCACCCGGCTGCTCGCCGACCGCCTCGCGGCGGCGGCCCTGGAGCAGGTGGACGCCGAGGTCGAGGTGATCGAACTGCGGGACCTCGCCACGGAGATCGCCCAGCACTTCGTCACGGGCTTCCCGCCCGCCCGGCTCGCCGCCGCGCTCGACGCGGTGGCGGCGGCCGACGGTCTGGTCGCGGTCACGCCCGTCTTCGCCGCGGCGTACAGCGGTCTGTTCAAGTCGTTCTTCCACGTCATCGACAAGGACGCCCTGACCGGCAAGCCGGTGCTCGCCGCCGCGACCGGCGGCACCGCACGTCACTCGCTGGTCACCGAGCACGCGCTGCGCCCGCTCTTCACCTACCTGCGCGCCCTCGTCCTGCCGACCGCCGTGTACGCCGCATCCGAGGACTGGGGCGAGGAGGGCCTCGCACAGCGGATCACCCGGGCGGGCCGGGAGCTGGCGCGCTTCATGGCGCCGTCCGCGTCCGGAACGTCCGCGACCGCGACCGCGACCGCACCGGACGTCGACACCACCGCTGCGATCGCGCCCCGTTCGCTGCACGGCGCGATCACCTCGGTGGACCCGACGGACGGGTTCGAGGTCGTCCCCTTCGCGCAGCGGCTGGCGGCGCTGCGCCCGACGGACTAGCCGGCGCTCGGACCAGCCGGCGCTCCGCCCACGGCTCAGCTGCCCGTACGCGAACGGACGAGGGCTCGACGCCTACGGACGAGGACTCGGTTGCGTACGGTCGAGAGCTCGATTTCGTACGGACGAGGTCCTTCCACGTACGGGCGAGGGCTCCACGCGTACGGACGAAGCTCAGCCGATCAGGTTCGGGATCTCCTGGGTCGCGAACCACAGCAGTTCGTGGTCCTCGGCGCCGTCCACGGTGAACTGGGCGTCGTCGTCGCCGAGATCCGCCGCCCCCAGCGCCGAAGCCGCGGCGGCGATGTCCGCCACCGCCTCGTCCGCGTCGACATGGACGGCCGCGGCCTTCGCGAGCGGTACGGCCTTGGCCAGCCGGACCTCGCCGAGCGCCCCGGGGTCGAGCCCGCGGTCGGGGTCCACGGCCGCGTCGGTGTCCGGTACGTCGAGGGCCACCACGACCCGGCGCGGCACGGCCGTGGGGTCCCCGGCCAGCTGCCGCAGGGACGCCGCCGCGGCCCTGCTGAGCGCCGCGTACTCCAGCTCCTCGATGTCGTCGGAGACGTACCACTCCCGCAGCGCCGGCGTCACCGCGTACGCCGTCAGCGGTCCCGGTCCGAGCTCGGCCGCCTTGTGTGCCTGCACGAGACCGGCAAGTGTCAGGGGGACGTAGACACGCATGTATCCGCCGCTTTCGTCATCGGGATGGAGCTTCCACGTCAGGTGGGAGGGCCTTCAGGATACGTGCGGGAGTCCCCTTTCGAGCTGCCGCCCGGACATCGCGAACCGTCAACCAGACGCCCATCTCGGACCTCGCCCGGCCCGCCCCCACAGGGCGTGGCCACCCTGATAGGTGAACTCCCCCGCCACCCCGGCACACGCCCGCCCGGCCTTGCGACCGCGCCCGCCCTGCCCGTACAAGAACCCCAGCAGCTACCGCCGGGTAACCACACCCGACCAGGCAGAACGGGGACCTTGCCATGACCGTACGCAGCACCCGCCCGACCTCCCGCCGCAGCCCGGCACCCCGCGGTCCCGCCTCGCGCCGCGACCCGCGCCGCCCGGGGGAGCCCCGCCGCGTACCCGTCCAGCAGCGCCCGACAGTCATCCGCTACTGGTTCGCCGAACGGCTCCTGGCCGTCCTCAGCGGCCACCGCCCCGTGCACTGGATGCTCAGCCACACCGTGGGCGACGCCTACGAGCAGCTCGCACGGCTCGCTCCGCGCACCCCGCTGCGCACCCGCGGCACCCGTCCCGTCATCCGCGACTGCGGTGAGCACCGCCCCGAGGACGGCGTGATCGAAGCCTTCGCCCGCATCGCCGCCGGCGACCAGCTCAGGGCCATGGCCTTCCGCCTGGAGCAGGGACCGGACCGCCGCTGGAAGTGCGCCGCCGTCGAGGTCGGGGCTCCCGCGTAAGCACCGCGTGTAAGCACCCCGCCTACGGAACCGGGCAACGGATACGGAACCGGGCAGCACCTACGGAACCGGGGCCCCGAAACCCGGGACCATACGAAAACCGGGGCCCCGCGCAATTGCGGGACCCCGGTCACGTACAGCGAAAGCTACTTCTTGCGGCGGCGGGCGCCGCCCTTCTGCGCCTTGCGGCGCTCCGCCCGCGTCATCCCGTCCGCAGCGGACCGGACCGGTCCGCCCGGACCGTCGTCGACCAGGTCGCCCTCGACGACGCCGCCCTCACCGTCGACGGTCGGCGCCGAGAAGTGCAGCCCGCCACGGCGCTGCGGGGCCTCCAGGCCCTTGGCGCGGATCTCCGGACGGGAGGTACCCGCCGGCACGGCGTCCTCCTTGTCGAGGGACGGCTTCGCGTCCTCGACCGGGACCTCCTCGACCTGCTGCTCGACCTGGACCTCCAGGTTGAACAGATAGCCGACGGACTCCTCCTTGATCCCGTCCATCATGGCGGTGAACATGTCGAAGCCCTCGCGCTGGTACTCGACCAGGGGGTCCTTCTGCGCCATCGCGCGCAGGCCGATGCCCTCCTGGAGGTAGTCCATCTCGTAGAGGTGCTCGCGCCACTTGCGGTCCAGGACCGACAGGACGACGCGCCGCTCCAGCTCACGCATGATGTCCGAGCCGAGCTGCTCCTCGCGCGCGTCGTACTGCGCGTGGATGTCCTCCTTGATCGCCTCGGAGATGAACTCGGCGGTCAGACCGGCGCGGTCACCGGCCTCCTCCTCGAGCTCCTCGACCGTGACCTTCACCGGGTAGAGCTGCTTGAAGGCGCCCCACAGCCGGTCGAGGTCCCAGTCCTCGGCGAAGCCCTCGGCGGTCTCGGCCGCGATGTAGGCGTCGATGGTGTCGTCCATGAAGTGGCGGATCTGCTCGTGCAGGTCCTCACCTTCGAGGACGCGCCGGCGCTCGCCGTAGATGACCTCGCGCTGGCGGTTGAGCACCTCGTCGTACTTCAGAACGTTCTTACGCGTCTCGAAGTTCTGCTGCTCGACCTGCGACTGCGCGGAGGCGATGGCGCGGGTGACCATCTTGTTCTCGATCGGCACATCGTCCGGCACGTTGGCCATGGCCATCACGCGCTCGACCATCTGCGCCTTGAACAGGCGCATCAGGTCGTCGCCGAGGGACAGGTAGAAGCGGGACTCGCCCGGGTCGCCCTGTCGGCCGGAACGACCGCGCAGCTGGTTGTCGATACGGCGGGACTCGTGCCGCTCCGTACCGAGGACGTAGAGACCGCCGAGGTCGGTGACCTCGTCGTGCTCGTCCTTGACCGCCTGCTCGGCACGCTCCATCGCGGCGGGCAGCGCGGCCGCCCACTCCTCGATGTGCTCCTCGGGGTCGAGGCCCTGCTGGCGCAGCTCGGCCTCGGCGAGGTCCTCGGGGTTGCCGCCGAGCTTGATGTCGGTACCACGGCCGGCCATGTTGGTCGCGACCGTGACGGCGCCCTTGCGGCCGGCCTGGGCGACGATGATCGCCTCACGGTCGTGCTGCTTGGCGTTGAGCACCTCGTGCGGGATGCCCCGCTTGGAGAGCTGCTGCGAGAGGTACTCGGACTTCTCGACCGAGACGGTGCCGACCAGGATCGGCTGGCCCTTCTCGTGCTTCTCGGCGATGTCGTCGACGACCGCGTCGAACTTCGCCTTCTCCGTGCGGTAGATCAGGTCCGACTGGTCCATGCGGACCATGGGGCGGTTGGTCGGGATCGGCACGACGCCCAGCTTGTAGATCTGCTGGAACTCGGCGGCCTCGGTCATCGCCGTACCGGTCATGCCGGACAGGCCGCTGTCGTAGTCGTCGCGCTTGTAGAGGCGGAAGAAGTTCTGCAGGGTGATCGTGGCGAGCGTCTGGTTCTCGTCCTTGATGTCCACCCCTTCCTTCGCCTCGATCGCCTGGTGCATGCCCTCGTTGTAGCGGCGGCCGGCGAGGATACGGCCGGTGTGCTCGTCGACGATCATGACTTCGCCGTCGATGACGACGTAGTCCTTGTCCTTCTTGAACAGTTCCTTGGCCTTGATGGCGTTGTTCAAGTAGCCGACGAGCGGGGTGTTCACCGACTCGTAGAGGTTGTCGATGCCCAGCCAGTCCTCGACCTTGGCGACACCGGACTCGTGGATGCCGACGGTGCGCTTCTTCTCGTCGACGTCGTAGTCGCCGGTCTCCTCGATGCCCTTGAGCGGCTGGCCTGCCTCGCCCTTCTTCAGGCGCTGGACCAGCTTGGCGAAGTCGCCGTACCACTTGGTGGCCTGGTCGGCCGGGCCGGAGATGATCAGCGGCGTACGGGCCTCGTCGACGAGGATGGAGTCGACCTCGTCGACCACGGCGAAGTTGTGGCCCCGCTGGACCAGCTCCTCCTGCGACCACGCCATGTTGTCGCGCAGGTAGTCGAAGCCGAACTCGTTGTTCGTGCCGTACGTGATGTCGCAGGCGTACTGCTGACGGCGCTGGGCCGGCGTCATGTTGGCCAGGATGCAGCCGACTTCGAGGCCCAGGAACTTGTGGACGCGGCCCATCATCTCGGAGTCGCGCTCGGCCAGGTAGTCGTTCACCGTGATCAGGTGAACGCCCTTGCCGGACAGGGCATTGAGGTAGGTGGGCAGCGTGCCGACGAGGGTCTTGCCCTCACCGGTCTTCATCTCCGCGACGTAGCCCATGTGCAGGGCGGCGCCACCCATGATCTGTACGTCGTAGTGACGCTGGCCCAGGACGCGCTTGGCGGCCTCGCGGACCGTGGCGAAGGCTTCCGGCAGCAGGTCGTCGAGGCTGTCGCCCGACTTGCCCTCGCTGTCGACGTACTCCTGGTAGCGCTCCTTGTACTCCTGGGTGAGCGCACGCAGCTCGGCGTCGGAGAGGCCTTCGAAGTCCTCTTCGATGGAGTTGACCTGGTCCGCAATGCGGTGCAGCTTGCGCAGGATCTTTCCTTCGCCTGCACGCATGAGCTTGTTGAAGACGGACACGAGGGTTGGTCTCCTTGCCGGTCGGGCGGCCTGGGGCGGTCGTTTTGTGGTGGTGCGGCCACGGCAGGGGCACCCCACCGCAACGGCCATCGTATGCGAGGAGCCCGCCGCCTCGGGAGGTCCACCATCAGGTCCAACGGACAGGGGCCCCGGAAGGTGCCGCGCTCCCTCCGCTCCCCGCGAAAATCCCTGGCAAAGAGAGAGCCCTCACCCGGAGAATCCGGCAATGGACCCCGTCACCCTCACCACCGGCCGCCTGACCATCCGCCCGCTCGGCCCACAGGACATCGACGCGGTGTACGCGGCCTGCCAGGACCCCGAGGTCGGACGCTGGACGACCACGCCCACGCCGTACCGCCGCGAGGACGCGGAGAGCTTCGCCGGGACGATAGCCCCTGAGGCCTGGGTCAGCGGCAAGGAGTACTGCTTCGCCGTACTCGACAAGCAGGGCCGGCTGGTGGCGGTGACCGGTCTGATGGAGCGCGTCGGCAACGCCCGCGAGATCGGCTTCTGGGCGGTCAAGGAGCACCGCGGCCAGGGCTATATGACCGAGGCCGTGCGCGCGGTGACGCGCTGGGGCTTCGAGGAGCTGGGCGCCGACCGCATCGAGTGGAAGGCCGAGGTCGGCAATCACGCCTCGCGGGCGGTCGCCGAGAAGGCCGGCTTCCGGCTGGAGGGCACGCTGCGTTCGGGCCTGCTGAACAAGGGCACCCGCCGCGACGCCTGGGTCGCCTCGCTGCTGCCGAGCGACATCGGACTGCCGACGAAGGACCCGTACCTTCCGGCCGAGGGCTGAACTCCGCGGTCCGGGGCCACCGATCGCAGCCCGGACAGTCCCCTCCCGCCCGGGGGCCGAAGCCCTTCTCAGGCTATCGCCGGGCACTGACAACGGGCCTGGCCGCGAAGCCAGTTGTCAGTGGCAGCTCGTACGGTATGGGCATGACCTCCACGCCCGCCGCGACGCTCACGCTCTCCGCCGACGACGCCCGCCGTATCGCCCTGCGCGCCCAGGGGTTCCTCGGCGCGCCCGACCGTCGCGCGGGAGTGCGCGGGGTGCTGCGGCACCTGGGGTCGGTCCAGCTCGACACGATCTCGGTGCTCGCCCGCTCCCATGAGCTGATTCCGTACGCACGGCTCGGCGCCGTCGGCCGCAAGAAGGTCGAGGACGCGTACTGGACGCCGGGCCCCTCGGGCCGGCCGCACGCCTTCGAGTACTGGTCGCACGCGGCCTGCATCCTGCCCGTCGAGGAGTGGCCGCTCTTCGCCTTCCGCCGCCGCGCGTACCGCAGCCGGCCGCACTGGAACCACCAGCTGGCCGACGGTGCGTACGAGCAGGTCATCAAGCAGCTGCGGGCCGAAGGTCCGCTCACGGCAACGGAGTTGGGCGGCGCCAAGAACAAGGGCGAGTGGTGGGACTGGTCCGACTCCAAGATCGCCGTGGAGCGCGCGCTGATGCACGGAGAGGTGGTGTGCACCGAGCGGCGAGGCTGGAAGCGGGTGTACGACCTGGCGGAGCGCGCCATTCCCGACCCGCTGCTCCATGACGACCTCGACGACGCCGAGTGCCTGCGCCGTCTGGTCCGGCAGTCCGGCGAGGCGCTGGGGGTGGGCACCCGCGCGGACATCGCCGACTACCACCGGCTCAAGAGCGAGCAGTTCGACGCGGTGATCGAGGACTCGGGTCTGGTCCCGGTGGAGGTCGAGGGCTGGGGCAAGCCCGCCTGGGCGGACCCGGCGGCGCTGGCCTCGCCGCCGCGCGGACGGCACCGTACGACGCTGCTCTCGCCCTTCGACTCACTGATCTGGGAGCGGGCGCGCACCGAGCGGATCTTCGGCTTCACGCACCGCCTCGAGGCCTATGTACCCAAGCCGAAGCGGGTGTACGGCTACTTCGCCATGCCGCTGCTCTCCGGAGGACGGCTGCTCGGCCGGGTGGACCCGGCGCGCGAGGGCAGCACACTCGTGGCCCGGCACGCCTCGCTCGACACCGCGAAGGCGGTGGAGCCGATGGCCTCGGCCCTGGTGGAGGCCGCGGGCTGGGTGGGCTGCACTTCCGTACGGGTGGAGAAGGTGACGCCCGTCGAGCTGCAGGCGCCGCTGACGGCGGCGGTGAAGGCACTCACCGCGTAACGGGCGCACCCCGGCCGGGGCTCACCGTGTGGGCGCCGTCCCGGGGTTTCACCGGGTGGTCCGGGGCCTCACTGAATGGTCTTGGGGCTCACCGGACGATCCGGGACCTCACCGGACGGTCCGGGGCCTCACCGGATCTCGAGGATCTTCTCCCGCATCGCGTACACCACGGCCTCCATCCGGGAGTGCAGCTGCAGCTTCTCCAGGATGTTGCGCACGTGGTTCTTCACGGTGTTCTCGGAGATGAAGAGCTCCTTGGCGATGTCCCGGTTGTTCATCCCGGTCGCCACCAGCTTCAGGACTTCCAGCTCGCGGTCGGTGAGGCGTGGCGCGGGCACGAGCCGGCGCTCGTCGGTGCGCTGGATCATCGACTTGAACTCGGTGAGCAGCTTCGAGGCCATCGACGGACTGATCTGCGACTGCCCGTCCGCCACCGCGCGAATGGCCGTGGCGACCTCGTCGGTGGAGATCTCCTTGAGCAGATAGCCGGTGGCGCCGGCCTTGATCGCATCGTAGAGATCGGCCTCTTCGTCACTGATCGTCAGCATGATGATCTTCGCGCTGGGGGCCACCTCCTTGATCGAGGTGCAGGCCTCGATGCCGCCACGCTTGGGCATCCGTACATCCATGAGCACGATGTCGGGCAGCAGGTCGGCGGCCTTGTCCACGGCCTCCGCCCCGTCCCCGGCCTCACCGACCACCTGAATGTCCTCCTCCTGGGCGAGGACGATCTCGAGACCCCTGCGGAACAAGGCGTGGTCGTCCACGACGAGCACCCTGATCGGTTCCTTGCGCGCGGCGTCCAGGTCGGCGTCCTGGCCGATGCCCGCTCCGACGCGGACGCCGTCAACGGCATCCTCGTCACGCATCGGTCCGAAACTGTCCGCCATCGTTCCTCCCCCTGAAGGCCGAGGCCTGTGTGGTCCGCCAACCCGCTTCGGCAGTAAGCGGGTTGGTCTGCGGGCCCATGATTTCATGCCGGGACGTCGGTGCAGTGCCCCAAGGGGTCGCACACCGGTGCCCCCGGGGGCGCATACACGTCCCCGGGGGCACCGACGGTGGGATCATCGCGGCACATCAGCCGCCGAGCGCACCGCCCGCACCGGGCGACCCGTCCGCGTCGGCCTTGGCCACCATCGGGTCCGTGTTCAGGTGGATGACGCCGTAGTCGTAGGCGTGCCGCCGGTAGACGACGCTCGGTTCCTTGGTCTCGGAGTCGACGAACAGATAGAAGTCGTGCCCGACCAGCTCCATCTCGTAGAGCGCCTGGTCGAGCGACATCGGGGCGGCCACGTGGGTCTTCTCGCGGACCACCAGCGGCCCTTCGCCCTGGATCTCCAGAGAGCCGATGCGCTTGGTCGGCACCTCGTCCGACGCGTCCTCGGCCGGCGTGCCGTCCCCGTTGAGCGTCGCGGCGCCCGGGACGCGGTCGGCCACCTCGGCCGCCGACAGCCTGCCGTTGCCACGCCGGGAGGAGCGCTTGCTGTGCTGCTTGCGCAGCCGGGCTTCCAGCTTCTCCTGGGCCAGGTCCAGCGCCGCATAGGGGTCGCTCGCGGATGCCTCTGCCCGGATCACCGGCCCACGCGAACGGAGTGTGATCTCCACCCGGTCGCTGCGGTCGGCCTGACGGGGGTTGGGCTCCTTGGACACCTCGACGTCGAGGCTGATCACCTTGCCATCGAGCTTCTGGATCTTCTCCAGCTTCAGCTTCTCGGCCACGTGCTTGCGGAACCGCTCGGGCACCTCGGTCTTGCGGCCCTTGACGACGATGTCCACGCAGAACTCCGTTCCCGGATAGCTCCGCTCCTACAGGCGGAGCATCTCCCTTTTGCACCAGACTCCGGTGAGCCCCGGAGCCTCGGACTCGGTGACTTCCACCTCCTCCTCCCCCGTGGACAAGATCTCCACCCCACCGCTTACGGGTGATTGCCGAAACCCCTCGGCAATCACGGCAGCGCGGCATTCGGATATACGAGGCGTACTTCCCGGAAAGGTTCTTGGAAGCTTCTCCGGAGTCCTCACAACCGAACATATCTCGCCCGGACGGATGTCGTCACCCTCTACTGCCGCGTACCTCCGTTCAGGTGAAAGCGCACTCTCACTACCTGCAACGATGCAAGTTCCCAGTCAGTTCCGGTTTATTTCGAAAGAATCCGGTGAAGCGGCAACGACCGCGGCCTGTGTTCGAAGTTTTCCCCCGCTTCCCGCGCTCCCCGGGCTTTCCGCTCCCGGCGCGCGCACCGCCCTTTCCGCCGGCGCCGCGGCACGCAATGCACGGGCCGCCTCGGTCAGCGAAGCGCCGGTCGTCATGAGGTCGTCCACCAGCACCACCCGTCCCGCCGTCAACAACCGTTCCCTACCCGGAACAACGTGCAGTGCACCCGTCAGGTTCATCAGCCTCCGTCGCGCGTCGAGCCCCGACTGGTCCGCCACCTCCCGCCGCTGCCGCAGCACGGGCAGCACCCGCGCAGGTACCCCGTCACGCCGCAGCGCACGCGTCGCCGCCAAGGCGATCCGGCGCACCGGATCATGCCCACGCGCCGCCGTGGCCCGCCGCGCCGACGGCACCGGGACGAGCAGCAGCGGCCCGCCGTCCGGATACGCATCCGCTCCCGCGCACACCGCACGCGCCAGCGCCTCGCCCAGAGCTCCCGCCAGGGCCAGAGCACCTCGCTCCTTGTGTGCGAGCAGGACCGCGCGCACCGCGTCCGCGTAGGGCGCCGCCGCGTGCACGGCGGGCAGCCCCGGCGGCGCGGGCATCGGGCGCACCCGCCGCGGAGCGGCTCCGTACAGCGCTCCGCGACAGGGGTCGCACAGCGCCGTACGGGCGCGACCGCAGCCACCGCAGTCGGCCGGCAGCACCAGGTCGGTGAAGTCCTGCCACCACCCCCGCATGTCCCCACTGTGCCAAGGAGGAAGACGTCCGACCAGCCCTGTGGATAACTGCACGGAACGTGACGGGGCTGTGGACAACTCCCCGCGGTGAACGGGAGGTTGACCCCCGCCTACCCGGCCCGCGGCAGCTCATCCCGGGTGATTCCGTGGATGCCCGTTCCGGGCGATTCCGTGGATGCTCACCCTGGGCGATTCCCGGGACCCTGACCCCGGATGGACCGGAGCCCACCCCGGGCAGACCGGAGCTCACCCCGGATAGACCGGAGCAGCCCCCTCCTTGACCACCAGCTTCCAGTCCTCGCCCTCGGCACGCCGCACGATGCCGTCCTCGGAGTGCGCGACGAGCGCCAACTGCTCGTTCTCGGAGGCCGCGACCGCGGTCACGCCGTTCAGACCCGGCAGCGCGGGCTCGTCCGGCAACGAGCCGTCGCTCTGCACGAACCGCATCTGCTGCACCCCGCCGGCCTCCTTGCCCACCACGAGCAGCCGGCTGCCGCCGGCCCAGGACATGGCGGTGACCTCCATCTTGGGTGCGGCGGGCCGCAGTTCGGTGACGGAGAGCTCCTGCTTGCCCCCGGACGTCGTGCGCAGGACACGGCCGATCCGCAGCCCGGTCTTGCCGTCCTGCTCGACGAGCAGCGCGATCCGCACCCCGTCGGCCGCCACCCGTACCGCCTTGATCCGGCCTTCGCCGTCGGCCCCCAGCTGCCGGTCGAACGTGACCTCGACCGGCTCGCCCCGCCCCTTGTCCAGCCACAGCAGCCGCGGGTTCTTGGGGTCCTGGTCGGCCACCCACAGATCGCCGCGCCCGTCCCAACTGGGCGGTGTGAGACGCTCGTCCTCCTTGGACGCCTTGCTGGTCACCTTGGCCTTGTCCAGAGAAGCGCCTTCGAGCATGGTGCCCACGAACAGCGAACTCCCGTCCCTGGACACCCCCGCGGCCCAATCCTCGTCACGCGAGACGGCGGCCGAACGCAGCTCCTGCTCCCCCGAGCCGATCGCACCGTGCACCGTGTCGGTCACGGGACTGCTCTTCGGCATCCGTACCAACTGGTGCTTCTTGTCGATGAAGTACTGGAACTCGGGCTGCCCCGCCGGATTGGGCGCGAGGGCTTTGGCCCCGCCCTCGTCGAGCAGACAGAGCGAGGACTCCCCGTCCGAACGCAGCAGCTCCACCTGCTCGATCCCGGACGGCTTGGTCAGATCGTTCAGCGTGAAGTAGATCTGGGCGGCCATCTTCTTGCAGAGGTCCGGCTTGATGTTGTCGGCCTTGCTGCTGAGCGGCACCCGCAGCCGCTTCTGGTCGTCCGGCGTGAGTTCCTTCGTGCCCTTGCGCAGGGTCGTATCGCTCGGGAACCGCGACGAGACCACGGGATCGAGCCAGCTGGTGGGCCCGGCGAGGAGCGCCTTGACCACCTCGGCCAGCGGCGGCTCCTGATCGCCGCGCACGTAGACGGGGTCGGCCACGAGCGGCGCCGGCTGCGGCTGCTCATCGTCGCCGCGCGCCATGTCCGACGCGTAGTAGTACTTGTTGACCGGTTTGTAGAGGCGCTGGAAATCGGTCTCGCCGAGCACCACGCCGACCGGCGGCTTGGAGATCCGCCACTGGCCGCCCGTCTTCCCGCCGGCCTTCCCGCCTTCCTTCACGAGCTGGATGGACTCGCTGTACCGCTTGGCCTCCGGCTGATACGCCTGGTCGGCGTCGATCGTCGCCACCGCATTGCCGTCCAGCTCGTAGCCGTAGCTCTCCGCGGTCTCCAGCTCCTGCACGGGGCTCAGCGACGACGCCTTCGGTCCGTCCTCGAGAACCGTCGTCAAACTCTCCGGATTCCAGCTCTTCGCCGCTTCGGCGGTGAGGTACTTGCGCGCGATCGAGTAATCGGGGTCATCGCCCGTCAGCGTCTCGAGGAACCCGTCGAGGATCTCCCCGGGCTTGGCGTTGTCCTTGGGCGGCGCCGCGAAGACCCGGACCCGCGGTTCGTTCGGCGACGCGTCGACCGGCTCGGGCTCGCCGTTGCTGGGCATCGACGCACAGCCGGCGAGCAGCACACCGCCACAGCCGAGCAGCGCGACCTTGCGGCCCAACAGCCGCCCGCGCCCCACACGTTCAGCGCCCACGCCTGCCCTCCCCTTCGGTCACGCCTTCGTCCGCCACGTCCGCTTCCCGGGACACCTGCGGCCCTTCCCGTACGGGAAGTTCGCCGGGCTCGTCGTCCCGGCTGCGCGTCGGACGCGGCACGACACGCGCGCCGTTGCCGGGCAGCGCCGTCGGATCGACGGAACTGTGCCCCCTCGGGGGTACGGACGCGGCGGAGGGTATCGGCCCCGGTACGCGCTCCTGGGCGGCCTGGGCCGGAACCGTCGCGCGCTTGCTCTGGCCGCCCGAGGGCAGCCCCGCCTCGCTGAGACCACGATTGCGGCGCGAGTCCTCCGGCTCCAGGGGTATGGGCGATCCGCGCAGCGGCTCGTCCGCGGTGCGCGGCAGCGTCATCCGGAACTGCGAACCGCCGCCAGGCTCACCCCACGCCTGCAGCCAGCCGCCGTGCAGCCGGGCGTCCTCGAGGGCGATCGACAGGCCGAGTCCGGTACCGCCCGTGGTGCGGGCACGAGCCGGATCGGCGCGCCAGAAACGGTTGAACACCCGGGTCGCCTCACCCGGCTTGAGCCCCACACCGTAGTCGCGCACGGCCACCGCCACGGCGCCGCCGGCCGAGGCCAGCCGCACCACGACGTCCTTGCCGTCGCCGTGCTCCACCGCGTTGACCACGAGGTTGCGCAGGACGCGCTCGACACGGCGGGCATCCGCCTCCGCTATCACCGGCTGGCTGTCGCCGACGATCCGGACCCGGCTGCCCTTGCGCTCGGCCAGCGGTTCGGCGCCGCCGACGACCCTCCGTACGACCTCACGCAGATCTATCGGCTCGGCCTCGAGCGCGGCCGCGCCGGCGTCGAAGCGGCTGATCTCCAGCAGATCGGCGAGCAGCGATTCGAACCGGTCGAGCTGATCGGTGAGCAGCTCGGCGGAGCGCGAGGTCACCGGGTCGAAGTCGACGCGCGCCTCATGGATGACATCGGCGGCCATACGGACGGTCGTCAGCGGAGTGCGCAGTTCGTGCGAGACGTCGGAGACGAAGCGGCGCTGCATCCGCGAGAGGTCCTCGAGCTGCTGGATCTTCAACTGGAGGCTCTGCGCCATCTTGTTGAAGGCCTCGCCGAGGCGCGCGATGTCGTCCTCGCCGGTGACCTTCATCCGCTCCTGCAGACGCCCGGCCGAGAGCCGCTCGGCGATCCCGGCGGCCATCCGCACCGGCGTCACGACCTGGCGCACCACCAGCCACGCGATGGCGCCGAGCAGCACCACGACGAACAGACCGGCTGTCGCGAGAGTGCCCTTGACCAGGGTCAGGGACTCCTCTTCCTGCGCCAGCGGGAAGACGTAGTAGAGCTGGTACGGATTTCCCTCGACGTCGTCGAGTCGCTTGCCGATGACGAGCCCGGGCTCGGGGGCGTGCCCGGCCTTCGGGGTGTAGACCACGGTGGAGAAGCTCTGGAAAGCGCTCGAATGCTTGTCGATCTGCTGCCGCAGGGCGTCAGGGACCGTCTCGGTGGAGACATCGCCGGAGGAACGCGGCAACCGGTTGCTTCCCGAACCACCGCCCGCGCTCGACGCGATGGCCAGGACGTGGAAGGCGTTCTGCCCACCGCTGGCCAGTTGGTACACGGTGTCGGTCAGCCATGCGTTGGCCTCCCCGCCCGAGCCGCGCGTCGCACCCTCCGAGCCGTCGCCCCTGGACGCACCGGCGAGGCCCTCCGCCACCTTGAACCCGCCGGTGGCCTGGATCTGCGCGGCATTCTTCTTGGCCTCGAGCAGCCCGTTGCTCACCTGGCTGATGACCACGAAGCCGAGCACGAGCACCACGACGATGGACATCAGCAGGGTGCTGGCGACCACCCTCAACTGGATGTTGCGCCGCCACAGCCGCATCACCGGCAGCAGCGGTCGCCGCACCCAGCGCGTGAAAAGCCGCAGGAAGAGGCTGCTCTGCACCCCGTCCTGGAGCAGCAGTCCGCCCCTGCGGAACCGCCCGATCAGGGACGTGCGCCCGCCGGGGCCCAGCGGCCGCTCCGGACGCCGGCCCTGCTGCCCGGACGCCGAAGCGGCACTGTCCCCGGGCACCTCAGCTCGGTCCGGCCTTGTAGCCGACGCCGCGCACGGTCACCACGATCTCGGGGCGCTCGGGGTCCTTCTCGACCTTCGAACGCAACCGCTGCACATGCACATTGACCAGACGTGTGTCCGCCGCATGCCGGTAGCCCCACACCTGCTCGAGCAGCACCTCACGGGTGAACACCTGCCACGGCTTACGGGCAAGCGCGACCAGGAGGTCGAACTCGAGCGGCGTCAGCGCGATCGAGGAGCCGTCCCGCTTCACCGAGTGACCGGCCACGTCGATGACGAGGTCACCGATGGTCAGCTGCTCCGGTGCGGGCTCCTCGGACCTCCGCAGCCGCGCCCGGATACGGGCCACGAGCTCCTTCGGCTTGAACGGCTTCACGATGTAGTCGTCCGCGCCCGATTCGAGCCCGACCACCACATCCACGGTGTCGCTCTTGGCGGTGAGCATCACGATCGGCACGCCGGACTCGGCCCGGATGAGACGGCAGACCTCGATACCGTCCCGGCCGGGCAGCATCAGGTCGAGCAGCACCAGATCGGGCTTGGCCTCCCTGAAGGCAGCCAGCGCCTTGTCTCCGTCAGCTACGAACGACGGCTCAAAACCTTCTCCACGCAGCACAATGCCGAGCATCTCGGCCAGCGCGGTGTCGTCGTCGACGACAAGGACTCGTCCCTTCATAGACGACATCATCCCATTCTTGTAACGGCGGAGTAGGCCCTGGTGAGGTAGGTCACGGGCTCGTGACGCTAGTCGCCCGGAGCAGTCACTGTCTGCCCCTGTGCACGGACGCCGACACACAAGCCCTCGCGTAAGCCGAATCGGCGCCCGGAACCACGGAGTTCGGCCGAAACCTCACCCCTTGGGAACCTCTTCCTGCTCCCGAAGACCTCGCGCACACAGCTCCGCCAGCGCATCGGCAGTGACCGGGGACACCACACCATGTTCGGTGACGATCGCGGTCACGAGCTCCGCCGGTGTCACATCGAACGCCGGGTTGTACGCCTGCGTGCCCAGCGGCGCCACCGGGATCCCGCCGCCGGGCTCGACACCGGCCGTCGGCAGCTGCGGCGCGGCGAACTCCGTCACCTCCTGCCCGGCCCGCTGCTCGACCTCGATCGACGCCCCGTCCGGGGTGTCCTCGTCGACGGTGCTCAGCGGCGCGACCACGATGAACGGCACATGGTGATAGCGGGCCAGCACGGCGAGCGGATAGCTCCCCACCTTGTTCGCCACCGCCCCGTCCGCCGCGATCCGGTCCGCACCGATCAGCACCGCGTCCACCTCCCCCGCCGCGAACAGCGAACCCGCCGCGTTGTCGGTCAGCAAGGTGTACGGCATGTCATTGCGCGCCGCTTCGTACGCGGTGAGCCGAGCGCCCTGCAGCAGGGGCCGGGTCTCGTCCACCCAGAGCCGCCGCAGCCGGCCGCTCCGGTGGGCCTCCAGGGCCACGGCGAAGGCCGTGCCCTCACCGCCGGAGACCAGCGCCCCCGTATTGCAGTGCGTGAGGATCCGGTGCGTGCCGCCGGACAACAGCTCGTCGAGCAGCGCGAGACCGTGCGCCGCCATCCGTAGCGAGGCCTCCGCGTCCTCACGGTGCAGCGCCCGCGCCTCGGCGGGCGCCGCGGCGGGCGCCTCGGCCTGGTCCGCGCCGTCCTGGGGCGCCGCCCGATGCGCGGCGCGGGCACGCTCCACGCCCCGGGCGAGGTTGACCGCGGTGGGCCGCGCGGTGGCCAGGGCGTGCGCGGCCTCCTCGACGTCGAAGCCGCGCACCGCGGCCAGCGCCACTCCGTAGGCGCCCGCGATCCCGAGCACCGGGGCACCGCGCACCGCCAGCGACTGGATCGCCTGCACGAGAGCGGGGGCGTCGGTGCACACCCACTCGACTTCCTCGGCCGGGAGCCGGGTCTGATCGAGGAGCACGAGTACGGGGCCTTCAGGTGGCTCCTCCCACCGGATCGCAGGGATGAACTCGGGCCGGCCGTCCTTGAGGGATGGTGCGTACTGATCAGCCATCCGTCCAGTCTGCCCCGTACCCGAGGGACAATTGAAGGTGCACAGCCAATGGAGTGCCCTGCCTGCCCGGCCCATGAACGGGTATGCCGTGGCACGATGGCTGCCAACCTGCCGCCGCACACGCGGACGGGCACCGTGAAGGAGCGACGATGAACGACACTCCGGGCTGGGCCTCGCCCGGATCTGCCCCCTCCGACGGGCAGCCCGACGGGCAGCCCTCTGGAGAGGATCACGCCGTGCCCCGCCCCGCCGAGCCCGCAGACCCGCAGGACACCGCCCAGGACAAGTGGTCCAAGCAGCAGCCGCCCGCCGGCCAGTGGTCCGCTCCCGGCGTACCGGGTCAGCAGCCCACGCCCGGACCTCAGCAGTGGGGCGGCCCCACCGCACCGCCCGGCCGGGGCCCCGGCTGGGGCGGCGGCTGGAACGCACCGCCGGCGGCGGCCAAGCCGGGTGTCATCCCGCTCCGCCCGCTGGGCGTCGGCGAGATCCTCGACGGCGCGGTGTCCACGATGCGCGCGCACTGGCGCACCGTGCTCGGCATCTCCCTGACCGTGGCGGTAATCACCGAGATCGTGGCGATCCTGCTGCAGGGCTTCGTCCTGAACAGCGGCGCCAGCACGGAGGTCCTCGAGGACCCCAACGCCACCGCCAGTGAACTGCTCAGCGCCACCGGCACCGTCATGCGCGACTCCGGCGTCCTGCTGCTGCTCTCGCTGCTCGCCACCTTCGTCGTGACGGCGCTGCTGACCATGGTCACCAGCCGTGCGGTGCTCGGTAAGTCGGTCACGATCGGCGAGGCCTGGCACGACGCCCGGCCTCAGGTGCCGCGTCTGCTCGGCCTGACCTTCCTGCTGCCGCTGATCGGTGCGGGCATCGTCGCGGTCGGGACGCTGCCGGGCATCCTCGTGGCCGTGGCCGGCTCCTCGGAAGGCGGCGCGACGCTGGCCGTCCTGGGTGGCCTCGCCGCGCTGGTCGTCGCGATCTGGCTCCTTGTCCGCTTCTCGCTCTCCTCCCCGGCCCTGATGCTGGAGAAGCAGACGGTCCGCAAGTCCCTGTCGCGCTCCGCCAAGCTCGTGAACGGCTCCTGGTGGCGGGTCTTCGGCATTCAGCTGCTCGCCGCGATCCTCGTGAACATCGTGGTGTCGATCATCGTCATCCCGTTCTCGTTCCTGGCAGGGGCCCTGAGCGGCGAAGGCATCGGCGGCTTCCTCGAAGCCGGCGGCGACGCCGGCTGGACCTTCCTGATCATCACCGGCATCGGGTCGGTCGTCGGCTCGATGCTCGCGTTCCCGATCACCGCGGGCGTCAGCGTGCTGCTCTACATCGACCTGCGGATCCGTCGCGAGGCCCTCGACCTGGAGCTCGCCCGCGCGGCCGGTCTCCAGCAGTCGGGCCCCGGAACCTCCGGCCAGCAGCCCGGGAGCTGATGCGGTGATCGTGTCGGGGGGAGTCACGCGCACAGCAGCACCGCGGCCGTTCACCGGTGAGGAACCGCCGGTGACGATCCCGCGCGATCCGGCCCGGGAGGCCGCCGAGCGCGAACTGTCCGACCCGCGGTACCACCAGAACGATCCGAGCCTGTTCGAGCGCATCCTGGATCGCCTCTGGGAGTGGATCAGCGACCTCTTCAGCGCCGCTTCAGGAGCCACCCCGGGGGGTGCGCTCGGCCTGCTCGTCATCCTCGTGTTCGTCCTGCTGCTCGTGGCCGCCCTCTGGTGGCGGCTGGGCACCCCCCGCCGCTCGCCCACGACGTCGGCCCAGTTGTTCGACGACGGCCCGCGCAGCGCCGCCGAGCACCGCGCCGCCGCCGAAGCCCATGCCGCGGCCCAGCACTGGACCCAGGCGGTACAGGAACGCATGCGCGCCGTTGTCCGCTCCCTCGAGGAACGGGCCCTCCTCGACGTACGCCCCGGCCGCACGGCCGACGGGGCCGCCGCGGGAGCCGGGCGCGCCCTGCCGGGGCACACGGGCCGCCTGCGCGCGCCCGCCCGCCCGTTCGACGACGTCACATACGGCGGCCGTACGGCGGACGAGTCCGCGTACCGGCGCCTGACGGAGCTGGACCGCGATCTCGAACAGACCCGGCCCGCCCTCAGCGGGGCCGCCGCCCAGGGGGCCGTCGAATGACCGAGGCCACCCACGCCACCACGTCGGCCTCCCCCACCGCCCGCCAAGTGTGGTCCCGCTCCCGCGGACTGCTGCTCGCGCTCACCGTGTTGCTGATCGCCGGTGTCGTCATCGCGGCCGTCCAGTCGAACGAGCAGCACGGCCGCCTCGACCCGCGCTCCTTCGACCCCTCCGGCAGCCGTGCGGTGGCCGAACTCCTCAAGGACAGGGGCGTCGACACCCGCGTCGTCACCACGACCGACGCGGCAGCGGAAGCCGCGAGCCCGGACACGACCCTCTTGGTCGCCTCCCCCGACCTCCTCACGGAAAAGCAGCAGACAGCGCTGTACGAGGCGACGCACAACTCCGGCGGTCGCACCCTTCTGCTCTCGCCCGGCCCCGCCTCCGTCGACCGGCTCGCACCCGGCGTGACGGCATCGATGCCGGGCGTCGATCCGGCGCTGCGACCCGCCTGTTCGCTCCCGGAGGCCACCCGCGCCGGTGACGCGGACACGGGCGGCATGCGCTACACCACCACGGCCGAACAGGCCACGTCCTGCTACCCGGAGGGCGGCGAGGCCACGCTGGTGCACCTGCCCACCGGTGACGGCGAAACCGTGGTGCTCGGCGGCCCCCGCTTTCTCTACAACGATCTGCTCGACGACCGCGGCAACGCCTCGCTCGCCCTCCAACTCCTCGGTTCCCGCCCGCATCTGGTCTGGTACCTCCCCTCCCTGGGTGACGCGGCGGCCACCGATGGCGGCGACCGCAGTTTCTTCGACCTGATCCCTTCCGGCTGGCTCTGGGGCACGCTCCAACTCGCCCTGGCGGCAGCCCTGGCCGCGCTCTGGCGCGCCCGCCGACTCGGCCCCCTGATCCCGGAACGGCTGCCCGTGGCCATCCGCGCCTCCGAGGCCGTCGAAGGCAGAGCCCGCCTCTACCGCAAGGGCAACGCCCGCGACCGCGCCGCGAGCGCACTCCGCACGGCAGCCCTCACCCGTCTTGCTCCTCTCGTCGGTGTCCCGCCCTCCCACGCCCACAGCCCGGAGGAGATGCTCCCCGCGCTGTCCGCCCAACTCCCCGACGGAGCCAGGGACCTTCACTCGCTGCTCTTCGGCCCACCTCCTGGCGACGACGCCGCCCTGATCGCCCTCGCCGACCAACTCGACGCCCTCGAAAGAGAGGTACGCACTTCATGAGCGCCCCGATCTCCGACACCCCCGGGAACGCGGACCGCGCCCGCGCCTCCCTGGAGGCCCTGCGCGCCGAGATCGCGAAGGCCGTGGTCGGCCAGGACCCGGCGGTCACCGGCCTGGTGGTCGCCCTCCTGTGCCGCGGCCACGTCCTGCTCGAAGGCGTCCCCGGGGTCGCGAAGACTCTGCTCGTACGCGCCCTTGCCTCGGCTCTCGAACTCGACACCAAGCGCGTCCAGTTCACCCCCGACCTGATGCCAAGCGATGTCACCGGCTCGCTCGTCTACGACGCCCGTACCGCGGAGTTCTCCTTCCAGCCCGGCCCCGTCTTCACCAACCTCCTGCTCGCCGACGAGATCAACCGCACGCCTCCCAAGACCCAGTCCTCCCTCCTCGAGGCCATGGAGGAACGCCAGGTCACCGTCGACGGCACCCCCCGCGCACTCCCCGACCCGTTCCTCGTCGCCGCCACACAGAACCCGGTGGAGTACGAAGGCACTTACCCCCTCCCGGAAGCGCAGCTCGACCGCTTCCTGCTCAAACTGAACGTCCCCCTTCCGTCCCGCCAGGACGAGATCGCCGTGCTCAACCGGCATGCGGAGGGCTTCAACCCCCGCGACCTCGCTGCCGCAGGCCTCCGCCCCGTGGCCGGTCCTGACGATCTCGAGGCAGCCCGAGCCGCCGTGGCCAAGACAGCTGTCTCCCCCGAAATCACCGGCTACGTGGTGGACATCTGCCGTGCCACCCGCGAATCCCCGTCACTCACCCTTGGTGTCTCACCCCGAGGTGCGACCGCCCTGCTCTCCACCGCACGCGCCTGGGCCTGGCTCACCGGACGCGATTACGTCACGCCCGACGACGTCAAAGCCCTGGCCCTCCCCACCCTTCGGCACCGCATCCAGCTCCGCCCGGAGGCAGAGATGGAAGGAGTCACCACCGACTCCGTCATCACCGCGATCCTCGCCAACGTCCCCGTCCCCCGCTGAGGTCGAGGACCCATGGCACTCACCGGTCGGGCCGCCCTGCTCGCGGCCCTGGGCTCCATCCCCGTAGGTCTGCTCGCCCCCAGCTGGACGGGCCTGATCGCGGTCAATTCACCCCTCGCACTCGCAATGATGTGCGACTACGCCCTCGCGGCGCCAGTGCGTTCGCTCCGTTTCACCCGATCCGGTGATACATCAGTTCGACTAGGTGACACCGCGGACATCACGCTCACGATCGAGAACCCGTCGCACCGCCCACTGCGCGCCCAACTCCGCGACGCCTGGCCGCCGAGCAGCTGGACGCCCGGCACGGAGACCGCCGCATCCCGCCATCGTGTCGACGCACCTGCCGGTGAGCGCCGCCGCATCACGACCCGCCTCACGCCGACCCGACGCGGCGACCGCGAGGCGGAACGCATCACCATCCGCTCATACGGCCCTCTCGGACTCCTGAACCGCCAGGGCAGCCACAAGGTTCCCTGGACGGTTCGCGTCCTGCCGCCCTTCCACAGCCGCAAACACCTGCCGTCGAAGCTGGCCCGGCTCCGTGAACTGGACGGCCGCACCAGCCTGTTGACCCGTGGCGAAGGCACCGAGTTCGACAGCCTCAGGGAGTACGTGCCCGGCGACGACACCCGTTCCATCGACTGGCGCGCCACTGCCCGCCAGTCGGCGGTGGCCGTCCGCACCTGGCGCCCCGAACGCGACCGCCGCATCCTCCTGGTCCTGGACACCGGCCGCACCTCGGCCGGCCGCGTCGGCGACGCACCGCGCCTCGACGCCGCCATGGACGCCGCCCTCCTCCTGGCCGCTCTCGCGACCCGAGCCGGCGACCGCGTGGACCTCCTCGCCTACGACCGACGCGTCCGCGCCCTGGTCCAGGGCAAAGCGGCCGGCGACATCCTCCCGTCGTTCGTGAACGCGATGGCCACGCTCGAACCGGAACTCGTCGAGACGAACTCCCGCGGCCTCGCATCGACCACATTGAGTACGGCGCCCCGCCGCTCCCTGATCGTCCTCTTGACCAGCTTGGACGCAGCCCCCGTCGAAGAGGGGCTGCTCCCTGTACTCCCCCGGCTGACCAAGGGCCACACAGTGGTTGTCGCCGCCGTGGCCGATCCCCGCATCCAGAAGATGGCCACCGCACGCGGCACGGTGGACGGCGTCTACGAAGCGGCGTCCGCGGCCCAGGCCCAGGCGGAACGCCGTCGTACAGCGGAGAAGCTCACCCGCCATGGAGTGACAGTGGTAGACGCAGCACCGGACGAGCTCGCCCCTGCTCTCGCGGACGCATACCTCGCTCTCAAGGCCGCCGGCCGGCTTTAAGAGCGGATTCAAAAGGACCCTGAAAACAAGAAAACCCCCGAGTCGATGACTCAGGGGTGTTCTCTACAATTAGTTCGGCGGCGTCCTACTCTCCCCCCGGGTCCCCCCCGGAGTACCATCCGC
>NZ_JAEIMH010000036.1:0-14499 GCF_016464295.1 Streptomyces sp. N35
TGGAGGGCGGGGCGGGGGAGGCGGGCCGCGGCCGTCGCCCGGGTGTGCGCGAAGCCCGCCGAAGGGCCGGCGAAGGCGCCGAAGGGAGCGGTCACGGTCGACCCCGCGGTGGTGAACGACCTCGCCGCCAAGACCAGGAACAGCCCGCCGAACACCACCTTCTGGCTGCGCCCGGGCACCCACACCCTCGAAGCGGACCGCTACGCCCAGGTGCTGCCCAAGAAGGGGAACACCTACCTCGGCGCGCCGGGCGCGGTACTCGACGGCCGCGGGACCAATCAGTACGCGTTCAGCGGCAGCGCGCCCGACGTCACACTGCGCCACCTGACCGTGCGGGGCTTCGTGGCGCCGCACGACCAAGGCGTGGTCAACCACGACTCGGCCGACGGCTGGGTGATCGAGCACAACACCGTCGAGAAAAACTCCGGCGCCGCTCTGATGGCCGGAGCCCGCCAGAAAGTACGCGCCAACTGCCTGCGCGACAACGGCCAGTACGGCCTCAACGCCTACAAGGCAGGCGACTCCATCACCGGCCTCGTGGTCGAGGGCAACGAGATCACCGGCAACAACACCGGCGACTGGGAGCGCAGGAAGCCGGGCTGCGGCTGCACCGGAGGCATCAAGTTCTGGGCTGTCAACGGCGCCGACGTACGCGGCAACTGGGTGCACGACAACCGCGGAACCGGCCTGTGGGCGGACACCAACAACAACGACTTCCGTATCGAAGGCAATGTGATCGAAGCCAACGACGGTGCCGCGCTGATCTACGAGACCAGCTACAACGCGGTCATCACGAACAACACGATCCGGCGCAACAACTGGATCGAGGGGCGCAGAGGCGCCGACCGGGGCGACAGCTTCCCGTTCGCGACCGTCTACGTGTCCGAGTCCGGCGGCGAACCACGGGTCGAGGCCCGCACGGACAAGATCGAGATCTCCCGCAACGTCCTGGAGAACAACTGGTCGGGGATCACCCTGTGGGAGAACGCCGACCGGTTCTGCAACAGCCCGGCCAACACCTCGACCGGCAACTGCACCTTGCTGGTGCGGGACGCCGACCGCTGCGCGCAGCCGGCGATCGCCAAGGCGCCGCTCTACGCCGACTGCCGGTGGAAGACGCAGCGAGTGGACATCCACAGCAACCAGTTCGTCCTCGACCTGGCGGTCGTCAAGTGCAAGAAGGCGGAGTGCGGCCGCATGGCGGTCCTCGCCAACTACGGCACGTACCCCGACTGGTCGCCGTACAAGGGCGAGAAGGTGGCCGAAGCGATCACGCGCGCACAGGACAACCGCTGGTACGACAACGTCTACCGCGGGCCCTGGAGCTTCGTCGCGCACGATCCGAGCGGGACGCTCGACGTCAAACAGTGGCAGGGCGCCGAATACGGCCAGGACGCGGGCAGCACCTTCCGGCCCCGGGCGGGTGGTTGAGATGCGTGGCGAGACGGCCGAGGAGCACACGCCGAAGCTCGTGGGGGTGGCCTGGGGGCTGCTGATCCTCAACACCCTCGGCTCCGCCGGGGCGCAGACCATCATCGCGCTGCCCCGCTCCCTCATCCAGATGGTCACCATGGGCTCGCTGGTCGCGGCGTTCGTGCTGGCCGTCGCGGTCAATCCCCGGCTGCGCTTCCGGCCCAGCGCGCTGCTGCTCCTGCTGACCCTGCTCCTGGTGCCGAGCGTGATCGCCAGCGCGAACCTGGAGGCCGGGTTCGGCGCGCTGTTCCGCTGCGGGCGCTTCGCTCTCTTCGTCGCCACGCTGTGGCTGCTCAGCCGCTGGTGGAACGGTGGCCTGACGTTCGTCCGCAGCCATATCCGGATGTACTTCGCGGTGCTCGGGTCGGTGGCCGCCGGGCTGCTCCTCTCGCCGGGCGCCGCCATGCCGGACCTCTACGGCGGCCGACTGGTCGGCGCGCTGTGGCCGCTCACCCCGCCGCAGATCGGCCAGTACGCCGCGGTGATCATCGGGCTCACGGTGCTGCTCCTGCTCGGGCGGCGCACCGACCGGGCGAGCGCGGCGGTGATCATCGTGCCGTCCCTGCTCCTGCTCGCGCTGACCCACACACGGACCGCGACACTCGGTCTGCTCATCGGCCTGCTCGTGGCGATCGGCTCGCTCGTCCTGACCAGCGCGGCGGCCCGCCGGTTCTTCGCCTGGGCGGTCCTGGTGGCCGCGGTGGCCGCGGTGGCGTTCGGCTCCCTGCTGCAGGCCTGGTTCCTGCGCGGCCAGACCCAGGAGTACTTCACCAGCCTCACCGGCCGCGCCAAGGTCTGGGACGCCCTGCTCGCGGCGCCGCGGACGACCTCGGAGCAGCTGTTCGGCGTGGGGCTTGGCGACAAGTCGTTCGGCGGTCTGCCGATCGACAACAGCTGGCTGGCCGTCTACCACGAGCAGGGACTGACCGGCATCCTCCTCGTCTCGGCGTTCATCGTCGTCCTCGGCGGCGTCGCGCTGCTGCGGCCACCGTCCCTGTCCAGGGCGTGCGCGCTCTTCCTGATCAGCTACTGCGCGATCGCGTCGTACACCGAGGCGGGGCTCGGCGACGCCTCGCCCTACCTGCTCCATCTGGCGCTGGCCGCCTCGCTGTTGGCGGCGCCCGCCGCAACGGCGCCCGCCACGCCGTCGCCCCTGCCGGACGCCCCTCGACGGCGCGTACCGCGCTGGGCCCGTGGATCGGAGGTGAGCTGAGCATGCACGTCCTCGTGGTGCACAACCGCTACGCGTCGGCGCAGCCGAGCGGCGAGAACAAGGTCGTCGACCAGGAAGTGGCGCTGCTGCGTGAGGCGGGACACCGGGTCGAGCTGTTCGAGCGCCGCAGCGACGACATCGCCGCCCGGTCGCTGCTCGGCAAGGTCGCCGTGCCGCTCCAGGTGCCATGGAACCCGGCGGTCCGAAGGGAGTTGACCGCCCGGCTCCGCGGCGACCGGCCGGGCGTCGTCCACCTCCACAACGTCTTTCCGCTCCTGTCGCCCCCGGTCCTCGCCGCCTGCGCCCACCCCCGGCGGGCCGCCCGCCCGTGCACCGAGTGCGTCGGCTCCTCGCCGCTGCCCGCCGTCCGGCACGGCTGCTACCGCGGCTCCCGGCTCGCGACGGTGCCGCTGGCGGTCGGCATGTCGGTCAACCGGCGCAGGTGGTGGTCCGGTGTGGTGCGGTTCCTGTGCATCTCCGAGGCGCAGCGCGACGTTCTCGTACGGGCGGGTCTGCCCCCCGAACTCGCCTCGGTGAAGCACAACTTCGTGCCCGACCCGGGGCTCGTCCGCACCGGCGACGGCGAGCATCTGCTCTATCTCGGGCGGCTCGCCGAGGCCAAGGGCGTACGGCTGCTCATGGCCGCCTGGGACGAGGTCGCGGAGGTCGGCGGGGTGGGCGTGCCGCTGGTGATCGCCGGCACGGGACCGCTGGAGCGCGAGGTGACCGCATGGGCGGCCGGCCGGGACGACGTGCGCCACGTCGGCCTCTACGACACGGACCAGTGCCGCCGGGCCCTCGCCCGGGCGGTCGCCGTGGTCGCGCCTTCGACTTGGCTCGAGGCGTTCGGCCTGGTGGTGGTGGAGGCGATGGCGGCGGGCGTACCGGCCGTCGCCGCCGGACACGGGGCCTTCGCCGAACTCGTCGAGGACGGGGCGACCGGGCTTCTGCACCGGCCGGGCGATCCCGCCTCGCTCGCCTCCTGTCTGCGCCGGATCACGGCCGACCCGGCGCGGAACGGGGAGATGGGCCAAGCGGCCCGGCACCGCTACGAGAAGGACTTCAGCCCGGCCGTCGGGCTCGAACGCCTGGTGGACGAGTACCGCACTGTCATAAATGGGGGGCAGTAGATGACACGATGCCGACTCTGCGGCTCGGCGGCGCTGGCGAGCGTCGTCGATCTGGGGGCGACTCCGCCGTGCGAGAGCTTTCTCGCAGCGGACCGACTCGACCTGCCGGAGCCCGCGTACCCGCTGCACCTGCGGGTCTGCACGGACTGCTGGCTGGCACAGATCCCGCCGCTGATCACACCCGAGGAGACGTTCAAGGAGTACGCGTACTTCTCCTCGTACTCGACCTCATGGGTGGAGCACGCGCGCACCTTCGTCGCCGACGCCGTCGGGCGGGTGGGGCTCGGGCAGGACGCGTTCGTCGTCGAAGTCGCCAGCAACGACGGGTACTTGCTCCGCCATGTGGTGGACCGGGGCATCCGCTGCCTCGGCATCGAACCCTCCGTCAACGTCGGCGGGGCGGCGCGCGAGGCGGGGGTGCCGACGCTCACGGAGTTCCTGAGCCCCGCCGTGGGGTCCGCCGTCCGTGCCGAGCACGGGCCGGCCGACCTGGTCGTGGCGAACAACGTGTACGCCCATATCCCGGACGTCGTCGGGTTCACCGAGGGGCTGCGCGCCCTGGTCGCGGACGACGGCTGGGTCTCCATCGAGGTGCAGCATCTGCTGACCCTGATCGAGGAGAACCAGTACGACACGATCTACCACGAGCACTTCCAGTACTACACGGTCGCCTCCGCGATCCGGGCCCTCGCGAGCGGCGGACTCGCCCTCGTGGACGTCGAGTTGCTGCCCACACACGGCGGCTCCATCCGGCTGTGGGCCAGGCCGGCCGAGGCGGCCGGTGAACCGAGCGCGCGCGTGGCCGACGTACTGGCCCGCGAAAAAGCCGCGGGACTACAGGAGTTGTCGGGGTACACCGAGTTCTCCGCCCGGGTCGCGAAGGTCCGCCGCGAACTGCTCAAGTTCCTCATCGGGGCGGCCGAACGCGGTGAGACCGTCGTCGGCTACGGCGCCCCCGGCAAGGGCAACACCCTGCTCAACCACTGCGGCATCCGGCCCGACCTGCTCGCGTACACGGTCGACCGCAACCCGTACAAACACGGCAGGTTCACACCCGGCACGCGGATCCCGATCCTGCCGCCCGAGCGGATCGCCGCCGACCGGCCCGACTACGTCCTCGTCCTGCCGTGGAACCTGCGGGCCGAGCTCGTCGAGCAGCTGTCCTTCGTCCATGAATGGGGCGGCCGCCTTGTCTTTCCCATCCCGGAACTGAGCATTGTCGAGGTCAAGCCATGAAGGTCGTCCTGTTCTGCGGCGGTTACGGGATGCGGATGCGCAGCGGAGCCGCCGACGACATCCCCAAGCCCATGGCGATGGTCGGTCCCCGGCCGCTGATCTGGCACGTCATGCGCTACTACGCGCACTTCGGCCACACCGAGTTCATCCTCTGCCTCGGCTACGGAGCGCACCACATCAAGGACTTCTTCCTGCACTACGAGGAGACCACGTCCAACGACTTCGTGCTGCGCGGCGGGCGGACCGAGCTTCTGTCCACCGACATCGCCGACTGGACCATCACGTTCGCGCAGACCGGCGTGGAGTCGCCGATCGGGGAGCGGCTGCGGCGGGTGCGGCACCACCTGGACGGCGACGACATGTTCCTCGCGAACTACGCCGACGTCCTCACCGACGCCCCGCTGCCGCGGATGATCGACTCCTTCACCCGGCGCGACGCCGGTGCCTCCATGATGGTCGTGCCGCCGCAGTCCTCCTTCCACTGCGTAGACCTGGGCGAGGACGGCCTGGTGGGCGGCATCACCGCGGTCAGCGAACTGCCGCTGTGGGAGAACGGCGGCTACTTCGTGCTCCGCCAGGAGGTCTTCGACCACATACCCGAGGGCGGCGACCTCGTCGCCGACGGATGTGCCCAACTGGCCAAGCGCGGACGCCTCGTGGCGCACCAGCACCGCGGCTTCTGGAAGCCGACCGACACGGTGAAGGAACGCGCCGCGCTCGACGCCGCCTACGCGCGCGGCGAGCGGCCGTGGGCGCTGTGGGAACGGGAAGACGCCGGGGTGAGCGCGTGATCCGGCTCGGCGTGGGGCGACGCCTCGACCGCATCGTCGCCGTGGGCGCGCACTGCGACGACATCGCCATCGGAGCCGGCGGCACGCTGCTGACGCTGTGCAGCGCGCGGCCGGGCCTGCGCGTCGACGCGCTGGTCCTCTCCGGTGGCGGCAGCGACCGCGAACAGGAGGAGCGGGCCGCGCTCTGCGCGTTCTGCCCGGGCGCCGAACTGCGCCTGACCGTGCTCAAGTTGCCGGACGGCCGGGTGCCCGCGCACTGGGAGGAGGCCAAGGCCGCGATCGAGGAGCTGCGCGAGCAGACCGAGCCGGACGTGGTCCTCGCGCCGCGCACCGACGACGCGCACCAGGACCACCGCGGCCTGGCGCAGCTCGTCACCACCGCCTTCCGCGACCACCTCGTCCTCGGCTACGAGATCGCCAAATGGGACGGCGACCTCGGCCGGCCCGTGGCGTACCAGCCGCTGGCGCCGGAGCTCGCCGAGGAGAAGGTGCGGCTCCTGCACGAGCACTACCCCTCGCAGCGGCACCGGTCCTGGTTCGACCGCGAGGCGTTCCTCGGTCTCGCCCGCATCCGCGGCATCGAATGCCATACGCGCTACGCCGAGGCGTACGCGGTCACCAAACTCACGCTCGACCTGGGCGCTTTCACGCCGAGCGCTTCCACCACGAACGCTTCCGCACCGAACGCTTCCGCACCGAACGCTTCCGCACCGAACGCTTCCGCACCGAGCGCTCTCACGCCGAGCGCTCTCACCCTGGGGGACTGAACCTTGCGCGTACTCCTGACCGGACACCAGGGCTACCTGGGCACCGTGATGGCCCCGGTGCTCACCGCCGCCGGACACCAGGTCACCGGGCTCGACGCCGGCCTGTTCGCCGACTGCGTCCTCGGCCCGCCGCCCGCCGACCCGCAGGGGCACCGGGTGGACCTGCGCGACGTCACGGCCGAGCACCTGGCCGGCGTGGACGCCGTGATCCACCTGGCCGCGCTCTCCAACGACCCCCTGGGATCCCTCGCGCCCGAACTCACCTACGACATCAACCACCACGCGTCCGTACGCCTGGCCCGCCTCGCGCGCGACGCCGGAGTGCGGCGCTTCCTGTACGCGTCGACCTGCTCCGTCTACGGCGCCGCAGGCGGCGAGGACCTGGTGGGCGAGGACGCACCGCTGCGCCCGGTGACCCCGTACGCGGAGTCCAAGGTGCGCGTCGAGGACGACCTGCACGCCCTGGCCGATGACGACTTCAGCCCCGTCTGTCTGCGCAACGCCACCGCCTTCGGCTACTCACCCCGGCTGCGCGCCGACATCGTGCTCAACAACCTGGTGGGCCACGCCCTCCTCTCCGGCGAGGTGCTCGTGCTCTCCGACGGCACCCCCTGGCGCCCGCTGGTGCACGCGGCCGACATCGCACGCGCCTTCACGGCCGCGCTGACCGCACCACGGGCCGCGGTGCACGACCGGGCGTTCAACATCGGCAGCGAGATCAACAACGTCACGGTCGCCGAGATCGCCGAGCAGGTCGCCGCCGCGGTGGCCGGCTCGAAGGTCGTGATCACGGGTGAGAACGGCGCCGATCCGCGCTCGTACCGCGTGGACTTCTCCCGCTTCCGCACCGCGATCCCCGGCTTCGACTGCGAGTGGACCGTCAAGCAGGGCGCAATCGAACTCGCCGACGCCTACCGGCAGTTCGGCCTGACCCGCGAGGACTTCGACCGGCGCTTCACCCGCCTGGCCGTACTGAGCGCGGCCTCCGAGGCCGGCACCGTCGACGACACCCTGCGGTGGCGCCGATGACCGAAGCCGGCGCACCGTCGATGACCGCGGCCAACGGTCCGTCCATGCCCGCGGTCACTGGTCCGTCCACGCCCGCGGCCGGCCCTGGCCGGCAGATGTACGCCCTGGTGGAGCGGCTGTACCCGCTCTGCCGGAGCATCACAGGGGACGGCGTGCGGGCCACCCTGGACATCGTCGGCGAGTACCTCCCGCTCCGGATCCACGAAGTGCCGACCGGGACGCAGGTCCTCGACTGGACGGTGCCGCAGGAGTGGAACATCCGCGACGCGTACATCGCCGACAGTACGGGCCGCCGCGTCGTCGACTTCGCCGCGTCCAGCCTGCACGTGCTCGGCTACAGCGTGCCCGTCTCGGCCACCATGCCCCTGGCCGAACTCCGCCCACACCTGCACACCCTGCCCGACCAGCCCGACTTGGTTCCGTACCGCACCAGTTACTACAAGCCGGACTGGGGATTCTGCCTGGCCCAGAACACCCTCGACGCCCTGCCGGACGGCGACTACGAGGTGCGCATCGACGCCACCCTCGAAGACGGCCACCTGACGTACGCCGAGCATGTCATCCCCGGGCAGGTCCCCGAGGAGGTGATCATCTCCTGCCACGTCTGCCACCCGTCCCTCGCCAACGACAACCTGGCCGGCATCGCGGTGGCCACCTACCTCGCCCGGGCCCTCGCCGAGCGGACGCCGTACTACTCCTACCGGTTCATCTACGCACCCGGCACCATCGGCGCGATCACCTGGCTGGCCCGCAACGCGGAGCGCATCGACCACGTCGCGCACGGGCTGGTCCTGGCCTGCGCCGGCGACACCGGCCGGCTCACGTACAAACGGAGCCGGCGCGGCGACGCGGAGATCGACCGGGTGATGCGACACGTCCTGGCCGCGTCCGAACGCCCGCATGAGATCACCGAGTTCACCCCGTACGGCTATGACGAGCGCCAGTACTGCTCACCCGGGTTCAACCTCGGTGTGGGCTCGCTCAGCCGGACCCCGTACGCCGGCTATCCCGAGTACCACACCTCGGCCGACAACCTGGACTTCGTCTCACCCGAGGCCATGGCGGACACCCTCGCCGTCTGCCGCGAGGCCTTCGCCCTGCTCGACCGCAACCGGAGCTATCTCAACCTCAGCCCTTACGGAGAACCGCAGTTGGGCCGGCGCGGCCTGTACGACGCGCTCGGCGGCCGCAGCGACACCAAGCAGGCCCAGATGGCCATGCTCTGGGTGCTCAGCCTCTCCGACGGCGACCACAGTCTCCTCGACGTCACCGAACGGGCAGGGCTGCCCTTCGACACCGTCGCCGCCGCGGCCGACGCCCTGCGCGGCGCCGGACTGATCAAGGCATGACGCCGATGACCACCGAGGGGGAGAAGGCGACGACCTCGGTGGTCCGGGCCCGGCACGCCCGGCCCACCGCCATGCGAGCCGTCGTCGGCAGGCTGTCCTGGGGCCTGGCCGACCAGGCGGCCTCCAGCCTGACCAACTTCGCGGTGGGCATCTATGTGGCCCGTTCGCTCGGGCTCGTCGCCTTCGGCGTGTTCGGCCTGGCCTGGGTGACGTACGGCGTCGTCCTCAACGTCTCCCGCGGACTGGCCACCGACCCGCTCGTGGTCCGCTTCAGCGGCGTCACGGACGCGTCCTGGCGCGGGGCCGTCGCCCGGTCCTCGGGCACGGCGCTCTGCGTCGGCGGTGCGATCGGCGCGCTGTGTCTGGCCGTCGGGCTGTGCGTCGGCGGCCGGGTGGGGCCCTCGTTCGTCTGTCTCGGCGTGATGCTGCCGGCGTTGCTGCTCCAGGACGCCTGGCGCTACTCGTTCTTCGCCGCGGGCAAGGGACGCAAGGCGTTCGTCAACGACCTCGTCTGGGGCATCGCCCTCATCCCGGCCATGGTGGTGGCGGCCCGCGCGGGCAGCGTCGCCGCGTTCGTGCTCGCCTGGGGCGCGTCCGCGGCCGTGGCCGCGGTCTACGGCTGCTTCCAGTCCGGCATCCTGCCCCGGCTGACCGGAGCACGCGGCTGGCTGCGTGAACAGCGCGATCTGGGCTACCGGTTCCTGGTCGAGAACGTCAGCCTCAGCGGCGCCGTCCAGCTGCGGGCGTACGGGCTCGGCGTGATCGTCGGGGTCGGCGCGGTGGGCGTGATCCGGGGCGCGGAGCTGCTTCTCGGCCCGTTCCTCGCCCTGTTGATGGGGCTCTCCCTGGTCACCGTGGCGGAAGCGGCCCGGGTGCTGCGGGAGGCCCCCCACCGCCTCGCCAAGTTCTGTCTGCTGCTCAGCGTCGGGCAGGCCGCCGCCGCGCTGCTCTGGGGCGGTGCGCTGCTCCTGGTGCCCGACCGGCTCGGTGAGCTGGTGCTCGGTGACGTCTGGGGCGCCGCCTCGCAGCTCATCGTGCCGGTCACGCTCGGCGTCGTGGGCTCCGGTCTGGGCACCGGAGCCGCGGCCGGCCTGCGCGCGCTCGGCGCGGCCCGGCGCAGCCTGCGCTGCCAACTGTTCGCCTCCGCCTGCTACATCGGGGCCGGCCTCGGCGGAGCGGCGGTCGGCGGCACGGCCGGCTCGGCCTGGGGCGTCGCCGCCGCGACCGTCGGCAGCTCGGCCGTCTGGTGGCTCCAACTTCGTTCCGCTCTGCACCAGCACCACCACCCCCCCCAATGAAGCGAGGACACCATGAACGACCATCCCCGGCTCAGCATCGGGCTGCCCGTGTACAACGGCGAGGAGTACCTTCCCGAGGCGCTCGACGCCCTTCTCGGCCAGACCTACGAGGACTTCGAGCTCGTCATCTCCGACAACGCCTCGAGCGATCAGACCCAGGAGATCTGCCACAAGTACGCCGTGCGCGACTCCCGTATCCGCTACATCCGGCTGCCCCGGAACATAGGGGCCGCGCCGAACCACAACTATGTGTTCACCGAGTGCCGGGGCGAGCTGTTCAAGTGGGCCTCGCATGACGACCTTTACGCCCGGGACCTGCTGCAGCGCTGTGTGGAGGCCCTCGACGAGCGGCCCGACGTGGTCCTGGCCCACTCCGGCCAGGCGGTGATCGACGGCGACGGCAAGGTGACGGTCCCGTACGAGTACACGCTCGCCACCGACTCGCCGCACACGCCCGAACGCTTCCGCAGCATGCTGTTCGAGGCCGGCGGCGACGACTTCTACGGAGTGATGCGGGCCGATGTGCTGCGCCGGGTGAAACCGCACGACAGCTACCACCACGCGGACCGCACCTTCGTCGCCGAGATCACCCTGCACGGTGCCTTCCACCAGGTGCCGGAGCTGCTCTACTTCCGCCGCGACCACCCCACCCGTGCCGAACGCGCCAACCCCTCCAAGCGCTCCCGCTGTGTCAACCTCGACCCGCGCCGGGCCGGACCGCTGCACCCGACGCCCCGGCTGCTCGCCGAGTACGTGTGGGGCTTCGCCTCGGCGATCCGGCGGGCGCCGCTGTCGTCGGCCGAACGGCGCGCGTGCTACCGGCACTTGGCGACCTGGCTGGCCAGCAGGGCCAGGCCGGGAGCCGGTGAGCGGGTCGAGGACCGTACCCCGGTGGACCCGGCGCTGCTCACGGTCTCCGTCGACGACCTGGTCGCCGGCCGTGAGGGCAGGCAGGCGTGAGTGCCGTCCGCGTCGGGGTGTTCGGCCTGCTCGGCTCGGGGAACCTCGGCAACGACGGATCCCTCGAGGCCGTGCTCGGCTATCTGCGCACCGAGCATCCGGACGCCGTCGTGGACGCACTGTGCGGCGGACCCGAGGTCGTCAAGGCCCGCTACGGGATCGAGGCGACACGACTGCACTGGTACGGGGGTGAGTACCGGACCGCGTCCCGTGCGGGCGCGATCGCGGGAAAGGGCCTGGGCAAACTCGTCGACATCGTGCGCACCGCCGCCTGGGTGCGCCGCCACGACGTGGTGATCGTGCCGGGCATGGGGGTCCTGGAGGCCACGCTGCCGCTGCGGCCCTGGGGTTTCCCGTACGCGCTGTTCCTGCTCTGCGCGACCGGCCGCCTCTTCCGCACCCGGGTCGCGCTGGTCGGCGTCGGCGCGGACGCGATACGGGAGCGGCCCACCCGGGCCCTGGTGCGCCGGTCGGCGCGGCTCGCCGCGTACCGCTCGTACCGCGACACCCTCTCCCGCGACGCCATGCGCGCGATGGGCGTGGACACCACGCGCGACCGGGTCTGCCCCGACCTCGCGTTCGCCCTGCCGACGCCTGCGGAAAGCGAGCGCCCGGCCTCGACAGGTCTGGTCTGCGTAGGCGTCATGGACTTCCACGGCGGCAACGACGACCGCGCCCGGGCCGAGGAGATCCACCGGCGTTATCTCGACGGCACCACCCGCTTCGTCCGCGCACTCGTGGCCGACGGCCGCCCGGTCCGGCTGCTCACCGGCGACTCCTGCGACTCGCCGGTCGTGGCCGCGATCCTCGACGCGGTGGACTCACCGCTGGTCACCGCCGCCGAAGCGGCCTCCCTGACCGACCTGATGAGGGAGATGACGGGCGCCGACGCCGTGGTGGCGACCCGCTATCACAACCTCGTCTGCGCCCTGAAGGCCGGCACACCGACCCTCGCCCTGAGCTACGCGGCCAAGAGTGACGCGCTCATGGAGCGGATGGGCCTGGGCGCGTACTGCCACCCGGCCCGTGAGGCCGACGTGGACCGGCTGCTCGAACAGTTCCGGGACCTGGAGAAGCGGGCGGCGGAGTTGCGGCAGACCCTGGCCGAACAGAACCTGATCGCGACCGGGCAACTCGACGAGCAGTTCCGCGAGTTGACCAGCGTCCTGTTCCCGGCAGCCGGCAGCGCCCACCAGGAGACCCGATGAAGGTGACCGAAGTACCGGCGATCGCGGGCGCGTTCCTCTTCGAACCCACGCCGCACTCCGACGAGCGCGGCTTCTTCAGCCGTACGTTCGACGCCGACGCGGTCCGCTCGGCCGGCCTGGACCCGCACGCGTTCGTCCAGGACAGCCTGTCCCGCTCGATACGGGGCGTGCTGCGCGGTCTGCATCTGCGCTCCGGCGCCGGCGAGGCCAAGCTGGTCCGCTGCTCGTACGGCAGGATCTTCGACGTCGTCGTGGACCTGCGGCCGGACTCGCCCACGTATCTGGGCCAGGGCTTCTTCGAGCTGTCCGACGAGGCGCAGACGACGCTGTACGTCCCGGCGGGGTGCGCGCACGGCTTCCAGGCGCTGACGTCGATCGCCGACGTCTCGTACCGGATCGACCGTCCGCACGATCCGGCCGAGGACGTGACGATCGCGTTCGACGACCCGGACCTCGCCATCCCCTGGCCGCTGCCGGTCCAATCGATGTCCGCACGGGACCGGCAGGCGCCGAGCCTGGCCGATGTCCTGAAGCACAAGGAGAGTTGAGGCCGCCGTGGACCACTCAGGCGAAGAGATCCGGCTGCCCCGGTCGCGGCAGGCCAACGAACGGCTGCACGCCCTGATCCCCGGCGGCGCCCACACCTATGCCAAGGGCGACGACCAGTACCCCGAGGACCTGGCCCCCGTCATCAGCCACGGCCGCGGCGCCCACGTCTGGGACGTCGACGGCAACCGGTACATCGAGTACGGCTCAGGACTGCGCTCGGTCAGCCTCGGTCACGCCCACCCGCGCGTGACCGAGGCGGCGCGGCGGGAACTGGACCGCGGCAGCAACTTCGTGCGCCCGTCCCTCCTGGAGGCGGAGGCCGCGGAGCGTTTCCTGGCCACCGTGCCGACCGCGGAGATGGTGAAGTTCGCGAAGAACGGCTCCGATGTCACCACCGCCGCCGTACGTCTCGCCCGCGCCGCCACCGGACGCCCGCGGGTGGCCCTGTGCGGCGACCACCCCTTCTTCTCCGTCGACGACTGGTTCATCGGCACCACACCGATGTCGGCCGGCATACCGGCGGCGATCACCGAGCTGACCGTGTCCTTCCCCTACGGCGATCTGGCGGCCACGGAGGAACTGCTGCTGCGGTACGAGAACGAGATCGCCTGTCTGATCCTCGAACCCGCCGGCCACGCCGAGCCCCCGCCCGGCTACCTCGGGGCCCTGCGCGAACTGGCCGACCGGCACGGCTGCGTACTGATCTTCGACGAGATGATCACCGGCTTCCGCTGGTCGGAGGCGGGCGCGCAGGGCCTGTACGGCGTCGTGCCCGACCTGTCCACGTTCGGCAAGGCGCTGGGCAACGGGTTCGCCGTGTCCGCACTCGCCGGGCGCCGTGAGCTGATGGAACGGGGCGGTCTGCGGCACTCCGGTGACCGGGTGTTCCTGCTGTCCACCACGCACGGCGCGGAGACGCACTCCCTGGCCGCCGCGATGGCCGTACAGACCACGTACGTCGAGGAGGGCGTCACCGCGCTCCTGCACGTCCTGGGGGAGCGGTTGGCCGCCGGGGTGCGCGCGGCCGCGGACGGCATGGGTGTCGGCGAACACGTGGTCGTCCGGGGCCGCGCCAGCAACCTCGTGTTCGCCACCCTCGACGAGAACGGGCGGCCGTCACAGGAGTACCGCACCTTGTTCCTGCGCCGTCTCCTCGCGGGCGGGGTGCTGGCCCCGTCGTTCGTGGTCAGCAGCGCGCTCGGCGAGGACGACATCGACCGGACCGTGGACGTGGTGGCCCAGGCATGTGCCGTCTACCGCAAGGCACTTGACGGCGCCGATCCCACGCCCTGGATGGGCGGGCGGGCGGTGAAGCCCGTCTTCCGCCGTCTGGTGTGAAGCCTGTCTTCCGTCGCCTGGTGTGAGGTGCCGGCGTGAGGCGGTGGGGCGTCGCGCGGGTCAGCGGTGGTGCGGGCGGCCGCCGCCGGCCCGCCGCCCCGCCCCCCCGGCCGGCCGCCACCCCGGCCGCAGGGCCCCCCCCACGGGCGGGCGCCCGC
>NZ_JAEIMH010000036.1:14509-44772 GCF_016464295.1 Streptomyces sp. N35
GGGGGGGGCGGGGGGGCGCCGCCGGGGCCGGGGGGGGGGGGGCCCCCCCCCGCCGCCCCCCCGCCCCGCCGCCCGGCCGATCAGCCACGCGGTCGACAGGACCACCGCCAGGGCGGTGCACCAGCCGCCGAGGACATCGGTCGGATAGTGCGCCCCCAGGCCCACCTGCGCCCAGCCCATGGCGGCCCCGACCACCAGCGCGGCGGTGAGGACGAGCGCGCTGCCGGCCGCCCCGCCGAGTCCGGTCCGCTCGGCCGCGACCAGCGCCATGACGAGGGCGAGCGCGGTCACGTAGGCGGTGTGCCCGCTCGGGTAGGACAGGAACTCGCCGTGAATGGTGCGCCCCACCACGGACTTGAGCACCGTCGTCGTCCCCACCGCGAGGGCGGCACCGGCCACCACGAGGACCGCGGCGCGAGGGCGCCGCAGCAGCAGGCAGCCCGCGACGGCGGCCACCCCCAGGAGCGCCGCTCCGGCGGGCTCACCCCAGAAGTCGATGATCAGCGCGAGCCCACGCCAGGGCGCCCGCACGCTGTCGTCCGTCGGGTCGACGAACCACCGGTCCACCCGGCCGGGCTCACTGTGACCCGCGTACATGATCCCGACGGCGACCACCGTCAGCGCGGCGAGGACCGCGAGCAGCCCGAGCGCCGGGCGCAGCGGCGGGGGCAGCAGTGCGGGCGCCGATCGGTGCCCGCATTCCGTGCAGGGTCGGCCTGCGGTGTTCAACACGAGCCCCCCGTCGCCCCGGAACAGCGGCCCCGAACGTGCCTGCGGCCGGGGCGAGTCGGCCATGGGCGTCGGGTCGGTTCCCGACTTGTCACCCTAACCAATCCCGCGCGGCTTCAGGGCCGTTCCGTCCCCTCGGGGCGGCCGGCCGCGCGTCGGGTCCGCGCCCCCACTCGGCCGCGTCAGCCGGCGAGTGGCTCCGGCCCGGTCTCCCGCAGCGCCTCGCGCAGCTCGTGCAGGGAACGCTTCTGCTTGCCGTCCTCCTGGAAGTTCTCCGGCGCGAGCCAGGCGCGGAACGCCTCATGGACCAGGGGCCATTCACCGTCGACGATCGAGTACCAGGCGGTGTCGCGGTTGCGGCCCTTGTAGACCAGGGCCTGGCGGAACACGCCCTCGAAGGTGAACCCGAGGCGCTCGGCCGCCTTGCGTGACGGTGCGTTGAGGGCGTCGCACTTCCACTCGTAGCGCCGGTAGCCGAGCTGGTCGAAGGCGTACGTCATCAGCAGGTACTGCGCCTCCGTCGAGATCGGAGTGCGCTGAAGCAGCGGGGAGAACACCACGTAGCCCACCTCGACGACACCGCTCTCGGGGTTGTGCCGCATCAGCGACAAGGTGCCGACCGCTCTGCCGGCCGCACGGTCGATCACCGTGTAGTGCAGCGGATCGGCGCTGCGGGCGGCGGCCGCCGCCCAGCGGCGGTAGGCGTCGGCGCTCTCGAAGGGCTCGTCGGGCAGATAGGTCCAGTTCCGGCCGTCGGGCGCGCTCGCGTACGCGGCGTAGAGCTCGTCCGCGTGACGCTCCGGGTCGAGCGGTTCGAGGCGGCAGTACAGGCCGTCCAGAGCGACCTTCGCCGGCGCGGGACGGGTCGTCCAGCCGGGCAGCGGCTCTCCGACGGGCTGGCTGTATGCGTTCAGATCGACCACGTCATCCACCTGTGCCGGGTGCCTCTCGATGTGCGCTCGTCGTCCGCGGGTCCGGCAGCTGCGGAGCGACGAGCTGTGCTTTCGCGTAAATCTACGCAGGGGATTCCCGGAGCGCTCGGTCGGCCCCAGACGCCTGGTCGGCCCCGATGCGCCTGGTCAGCCCCGGGCCGCCTTTCTGCGCCGGTACGCGGAGACACCGCCCGCCAGGACGAGCAGCGCGCCCAGCGCCACCAGAAGCGCCTCGCCGCCGGGCAGGACCGCACCGAGGAAGTACCCGCTCAGCGTCAGCGTGGCGGCCCAGACGAGCCCGGCGGCCGACTGCGCCGCAGGGAAGACCACGGGCGGGACTCCCAGCGCCCCCGCGCCCCGGCCGGCCAGCGTCCGCTCGACCGGCACGAAGCGTGCCACGACCACCGCCACCACCGGGCCGTGCCGGTCGAGGAGCTCACGGGCGCCGGCCACCGCGGAGACGAGACGCCGCCCCTTCAGGCGGGCGATCAGCGCGGGCCCGGTGCGGCGCCCGATCCAGTAGCTCGTCTCCATGCCCAGGACGGTGCCGCCCGCACCGGACACAAGCACCCACACCGGGTTGAGGCCGCGTTCACCGGCCGCACAGAGGACTCCGGCCGTGAACAGCACACCGCCTCCCGGCAATACCACCCCGAGGAGCGTGCCCGCCTCGAGGAAGAGCACGACGAACACACCGAGCGTGCCGAACGTGGCGAGCAGCGCGTGCGCGTCGATCAACCGGGACCACCCCCGGGCTGCTGGGGCGTGCGGTCGAGAGGGGTCACGATGCCGATCGGCCCGCGGTCGCGGCGGCGCGGACCCGACCACAGGGCGGGAACGGCGTCGATCCGGCAGGCGAGCGCGTAGGCCACCGACTCGTAGTTGACCCGCCAGCCGCGAAAGTGCGGCCATGCCCGCTCGGGACTCCGCTCCATCGGTACACCCCGCTCACGCAGCCGGCCGACGGCCTCCACGAATTCCTCGTACGTCAGATGGATCGGGTCGTCGGGCCTCGGGTCCGGGTCGTACGGGATCTTCTCCTCGTCCGCGAGCACGCGCAGGCAGGTGAAGCCGGCCCTCAGGGTGAGGCGCATCTGCGACTGGGGCACGGAGGGGTTGAGGGCGAGGTGGAGGGCGGCGGCGTCCAGGACGGCGAGCAGGCTGATCAGCCAGTTGCGGTCCCAGCTCGGGGAACGGAAGGAGATCAGGACCGGGTAGTTGGTGTGGCTCTCGCTCACCTCGGCGCACCAGCGCTCCCAGTCGCGGAACAGCTCCGGCAAGGTGTCGATCAGGTCGCCCTGGGCGTGCCGTACGAGCAGCTGAGGTCCCCAGGCGGGCACCCCCGCGCGCACGCGCAGCAGGCTGACCTCCGTCTCGCGGCGGGCGTAGGCGGCGTACAGCGTGGGCAGATAGCCGATCTGCAGACCGATCAGGATCGGTCCGGTGGCGGCCGCGCAGAAGTCGACCAGCGTGAGCTGCGAGCGGTCCTGACTGGCGAAGCCCAGAGTGAGCAGCGAGGACCCCGCCTCCCGCAGCGCCACGGTGAACGGCAGGTCGGAGACCGCGAATTCGAGCAGCCCGTAGCCGAGTACGCACAGCGACAGCCAGAGCAGCAGCAGAATCAGCATCGATACGGGGGCGGCAGGGGCCAGTACCCGGTCCTTGAGCTGTTCGGTGGAGGCCCGGTCGGCGAGGAACTGGTACGGGGCGCGCACCAGCCGCCGTACCGCGCGGGGCAGTTGGGTGCGCATCGCACGCGGCGTGACCAGGGTCTGGGTGACCGACACGAAGGTCAGAAGCACCACGACGAGCCCTGCGACCCCGCTCAGCACGCGCACCGGCGACCTTCCCGCCAACCTCCGTTTCCGATCAAGGAACGCACAGATCGGCGGGTGCCGCCACCGGTCCCCGGGCGGAGGCGGTGGGCCCGGTGCCCCGGGCCGCACGTGCAACCCCCGTCCCGTACACCTACGGTGAAAGGCATGGACATCGTCTCCCTGGGCCCACTCGCCGACCAGCTCCTGGCCGCAGCGCCCGAGGCAACGGGCGACCGCAGCGCCAGAACCGTCTACGGAGGCCACGGACGCGCGCTCGGCCAGACGCTCATCGCACTCCGTGCGGGGTCGGCCCTCTCCGAGCACCAGAACCCCGGCGACGCGACGGTCCTCGTCGTGCGTGGCCGGATCCGTCTGACGGCGGGGGACCAGTCGTGGGAGGGCAGGCCGTACGACCTCCTGCCCGTTCCGGACGCGGTGCACGGCCTGGAAGCCGTGGAGGACTCGGTCGTCCTGCTCACGGTGGCGCGCCAGCTCGGCTGACCGCTGCGCGGGAGGGGCGCGTCAGCGGCCCGTCGCGCCGTCGATCAGTTCGCGGATGATGTCCGCGTGCCCGGCATGGCGCCCGGTCTCCTCGATCAGGTGGGTCAGGGCCCAACGCGCGCTGGGAGCAGACCTGTTCGGCTCGGGACGCGGTACCGGCGCGGCGAGGTCGGCGCAGTCGTCGAGTGCCGCGTTCGCCTCCGCGACCGCGGTCCGGTAGCGCTCCACCACCTCGGCGACGCTGTCCGCCGATGGCGCGTGGAAGGTGCCCGGCCAGTCGGTGACCTTGTCTCCGAGGAACGTGGCCCGTTCGACCTGCGTGAGGTGGTGGAGCAGGCCGAGCAGGTTCGTCCCCGAGGGCACGGCGGCGGTGCGCACCTCCGGTTCGGGGGCGCCCTCCACCTTCGCGGCGACCGACTGGCGCAGATAGTCGAGGAAGCCGCGCAGCACCTCGGTCTCGCTGTTCCCGGTCCGCGGCGGCGGGGCGTCACGTCGGCGCCGGCGGCGTGCTGGGGAGGTCGTTGTCTTCCGCGCCGTTCCCGCTTGGTCCCGTCCCGCCGAGTCCGCGCTGTTCATTGGGCTCTCCTTCTGCCGGGTCTTGCGTCCGAGTGTCATCCCGGGCTCCGTGAAGGGCGCGGCTTGTTGCCGTTTCGGCAAAGCGCCGAGTGAACGGTGCTGACCGGCACGGGCCGACCTCCCGATCCCGTGGCCGAGGTGAGCCGTGTCTCACCGGGCCGGACCGGGGTTGCTATGCAACGAGGTGCATAGCAGGATCGAGGGCATGGCGCTCGACCACGCGATCCTCGTGTCCCTGCTCGAGAAGCCCGGGTCCGGATATGAACTGGCCCGGCGCTTCGAGCGGTCCATCGGCTACTTCTGGACGGCCACCCACCAGCAGATCTACCGCGTGCTCAAGCGCATGGAGGGCGACGGCTGGGTGGACGTCCGCGACGTGCCGCAGCACGGGCGCCCGGACAAGAAGGAGTACTCCGTGGCCGACGCGGGGCGGGCCGCGCTCTCCGCGTGGCTGGCCGCGCCGATCGAGCCCGAGAGCGTACGGCACGATCTCGCCGTGAAGATCCGGGGCGCCGCGTTCGACGATCCCGCGGCCCTGGTCGGCGAGGTCGAGCGGCACCGGCAGGTGCACACGGACCGTCTGGCCCACTACCTCGCAGGCGAGGCCCGCGACTTCGGCGAGGCCCGCGTCTTCGGCGAGCCACCGGCCGAGGGCGGGCCGTCGGCGGACGACGGGCCACCGGCAGACGACGGGCCGCTCGACGCCGAACGGGAGCTTCAGCACGTCGTATTGCGGGGCGGTATCGCGTACGAGCGGATGATGATCGGCTGGCTCGATGACGTCCTCGCCACCCTCGGCCGGTTCAAGACCGCCCGCTGAATCCGCGCGCTGAGACCGGGCGCTGAACTCGGCCGCACCACGGACCACTTGCCCCCGGCGCAGCGCACAGGCGATCGCTCCCCCTGCCCCAGCATCGACCCCTCCCTCCTGCCCCAGCCGATCCCTCCCTCCTGCCCCGGCACCGATCTTTTCCCCTGCCACACCACCCTCATCCGATCCGGAAAGGCGGACGTCATGGCCGACGCGCTGCTGTTCAACCCGCACACCTACGACCCCGCGCACTTCGACCCGGAGACGCGCCGGCTGCTGCGCGCCACCGTCGACTGGTTCGAAGCGCGCGGCAAGCGCAGGCTCATCGAGGACTACCGCAGCCGGGCCTGGCTCGGCGACTTCCTCGCCTTCGCCGCGGAGGAGGGGCTCTTCGCGACCTTCCTCACCCCGTCCTCCGCCGCCGGCGCGGGCGAAGGCGCAGGCGAGCGCGCGGGCGACAAGCGCTGGGACACGGCCCGCATCGCCGCCCTCAACGAGATCCTCGGCTTCTACGGCCTCGACTACTGGTACGCCTGGCAGGTCGCCATCCTCGGCCTGGGCCCCGTCTGGCAGAGCGAGAACGCCGACGCCCGCGCCCGCGCCGCCGAACTCCTCGACCAAGGCGAGGTGTTCGCCTTCGGGCTCTCCGAGAAGGCACATGGCGCCGACATCTACTCCACCGACATGCTCCTGGAGCCGGACGGCCAGGGCGGCTTCCGCGCCACCGGATCCAAGTACTACATCGGCAACGGCAACGCCGCCGGACTCGTCTCCGTCTTCGGCCGCCGCACCGACGTCGAAGGCCCCGACGGCTACGTGTTCTTCGCCGCCGACAGCCGCCACGCGAACTACCACCTGGTCAAGAACGTCGTCGACTCCTCCAAGTACGTCAGCGAGTTCCGGCTCGAGGACTACCCGGTGGCCGCGCAGGACGTGCTGCACACCGGCCGCGCCGCCTTCGACGCAGCCCTGAACACCGTCAACGTCGGCAAGTTCAACCTGTGCACCGCCTCCATCGGCATCTGCGAGCACGCTATGTACGAGGCCGTCACCCACGCACAGAACCGCATCCTGTACGGCCGCCCCGTCACCGCCTTCCCGCACGTGCGGCGCGAGTTGGCCGACGCGTACGTCCGTCTCGTCGGCATGAAGCTCTTCAGCGACCGCGCCGTCGACTACTTCCGCACCGCGGGCCCCGACGACCGCCGCTACCTGCTCTTCAACCCGATGACGAAGATGAAGGTGACCACGGAGGGCGAGAAGGTCATCGACCTCATGTGGGACGTCATCGCCGCCAAGGGCTTCGAGAAGGACAACTACTTCGCCCAGGCCGCCGTGGAGATCCGCGGACTGCCCAAGCTGGAGGGCACGGTCCACGTCAACCTGGCCCTGATCCTCAAGTTCCTGCGCAACCACCTCCTCGACCCGGTCGCGTACGAGCCCGTACCGACCCGCCTCGACGCGGCCGACGACACCTTCCTCTTCGCGCAGGGACCGGCCCGCGGCCTCGGCTCGGTGCGCTTCCACGACTGGCGGCCCGCCTACGACACGTACACCCACCTGCCCAACGTCGCCCGCTTCCGCGAACAGGCCGACGCCCTCTGCGAGTTCGTGCGCACCGCCGCACCCGACGAGCGGCAGAGCCGCGACCTCGACCTGCTGCTCGCCGTCGGCCAGCTCTTCGCGCTCGTCGTGCACGGACAGCTGGTCCTGGAACAGGCCGCTCTCACCGGTCTCGACGAGGATGTGCTCGACGAGCTGTTCGCCGTCCTCGTCCGCGACTTCTGCGCGCACGCCGTCGAGCTGCACGGCAAGGACTCCGCCACCGAGCAGCAGCAGGCCTGGGCCCTCGGCGCGGTCCGCCGCCCGGTCGTCGACGAGGCGCGTTCGGAGCGCGTCTGGCAGCGCGTCGAGGCGCTCTCGGGCACGTACGAGATGAAGCCCTGACTCCTTACGGCCGCCCCACAGGGCCGCGCATAGGATGCGATGCCGAAGTGTCACGACGTAACGGGGACTGTGATGAGCGAGAAGGCCCGCAAACTCTTTGACGCACTCGACCTCAACAGCGACGGTCAGCTGACCCGGCACGAGGTGATCACCGCACTCCGGGACAAGGGACCCACCCTCGCAGCCCGTGGGGACCTGCCGTTCTGGGGAGTCCAGGACGCCGAGGCGTCCTCGGCTCTCTTCGATGCCGCGGACAAGAACGGTGACGCGGTGCTGTCCTTCCAGGAGTTCGCCGACGAGGTGAACGGGAAGTTCGGCTGGTAGCACGACGAAGGGCGCCCGCTGGACCGATGTCCGGCGGGCGCCCTTCGCGTGCTCCTCGTGCGCAGGGGCGCTAGGCGTTGTTCCACCCGGATGTGGGGGAGTACGAGCCGAGCAGGTCCACCACGAAGACGAGAGTCGAGCCCGCCGGGATCAAGGGTGAGGGCGACTGATTGCCGTAGCCGAGACGCGGGGGAACGATGAGCTCACGTCGGCCGCCGACCTTCATCCCCTTCACCCCCCGGTCCCAGCCCTTGATGACCCTGCCACTGCCCAGGGCGAACTTGAACGGCTCACCCCGGTCCCAGGAAGAGTCGAACTCCTTCCCGGACTCGAAGGCCACCCCGACGTAGTGGACCCTGACCACCATGCCCGACCTCATCTCGGCCCCGTCCCCGACGACCAGGTCCCGGATGGTCAGCTCGGTGGGAGCAGCACCCTCCGGAACGACGACCTCGGGCTTCGTCAGTTCACTCATCGCACCTCATCACTCTCCGCGCATGCCCTCCGCACGGGCCGGCCGGGCACATGGACACGCTACCGGGGGTGCCGATCGGGATGCCTCTACCCGGTGACCAACCCGGTGACCAGGGGCCACGCGCCGATGTCCCGATAGCGCCGCGGGCCTGAGTGGCCACGTACTGTGCTGCCGACCAGGTGGAGGCGTTCGGCCTGCCAGGCGCGCCCCGTGAACCCGTCGAGGCAGGCAGCCGCCGCCGGAACGGACGCGCTGTCGGAGCGTCGAGCGCGGGCCAGCGTGAGGTGGGGACGCAGCGGACGTGCGACGAAGGCGATGTCGCACTCCCTGACCCGCGCCCGTACCGCTTCGGCCAGCTCATGCAGTCCGTCGAGATCCCCCTCGATGCCACTCCACAGCACGCGCTCGTCGAAGTGTCCGCCGCCCAGCAGCGCCAGCTCGACACAGGGGCGGGCAGCCGCCAGGTCGGCGAGGGGTGAACGAAGACGCTGGACGGTTCGCACCGGCAGCTCGCCCAGGAAGGCCAGGGTGATGTGCCAGTCCTCGATGCGGTTCCAGCGCAGGCCGGGATAAGCGGCGTAGGCCGGGCTCAGCGCGTGCGCCAGCTCCTTCTTCGCGTCGTCGGGCGGCGCGAGGGCGATGAACGCGTGCTGGGTGGCGGTCTGGGACGGCTCGGTCACGCATGCCTTCTTACCCCATGCGCTCGCGGGACCGGCCGTTCACGTGGACGCGGCCTCTGTGGTTCAGGCGCGTCGATGAAGACGCGGCCTCTGTGATTCAGCCGCGTCGATGAGGACGCGCATGTCCGCCTGCGCCGCGACGGCCGCGTGCCGGCTCTGGCACCTCACGCCGCCCGGCTCAACTCCCCTGACATGATCAGGGGGTGACGACGTTGTTCCTGATGGTCGGCCTGCCAGGGGCCGGCAAGACGACGAAGGCTCGGCAGCTGGCCGAGGAAGACCACGCACTGCGGTTGACTCCTGACGAGTGGATGATCCCGCTGTTCGGCAAGCTGCTGGAGGCAGACGACAGTCGCGACGTTCTGGAAGGCCGACTGCTCTGGGTTGCTCTGGAAGCGTTGAAAGTCGGCGCCAACGTGGTGCTGGACTTCGGATGCTGGTCCCGTGACGAAAGATCCGCGATCCGCTGGCTGACAGAATCCGCGGGCGGCTCCTTCCGCCTCGTCTACGTAGCGGTGGACCACGAGACCCAACTGGCGCGGATCGCGCACCGCGAGGCGACGACCCCCGAGGCAACCCTCCCGATCAGCGAGGCTGACGTCTTGCGTTGGAGGAGACAGTTCGAGGAGCCCGACGAGGCGGAGCTCGGCGCGCAGGAGGCAGGCGGGCCGCCTGCCGGCTGGTCGACCTGGCGGGAGTGGGCCGCCGGCCGATGGCCGTCATTCGCATGACATCACCTCGAAGCGGACGCGGAAGTACGTCCTGACCCGCACGGAACGTGCCTGAGTGGGACGAACGAAAGGCGCCTGACGGGCAGAAGCCCGGGTCAGGCGCCTTTCGTTGTGTGCCTCTAGAAGAAGCCGAGTTTGTCCGGCGAGTACGACACCAGGAGATTCTTCGTCTGCTGGTAGTGATCCAGCATCATCTTGTGGTTCTCCCGGCCGATCCCCGACTGCTTGTAGCCGCCGAAGGCCGCGTGGGCCGGATACGCGTGGAAGTTGTTCACCCACACCCGGCCGGCCTGGATGGAACGGCCCGCCCTGTACGCGGTGTTGATGTCGCGGGTCCACACGCCGGCGCCCAGGCCGTACAGGGTGTCGTTGGCGATCTTGATGGCGTCGTCGTAGTCGTTGAAGGACGTGACCGAGACGACCGGGCCGAAGATCTCCTCCTGGAAGACCCGCATCCGGTTGTCGCCCTCGAAGATCGTGGGCTGGACGTAGTAGCCGCCGGCCATGTCGCCGTCGTACTCGATGCGCTGACCGCCGGCGAGGACCTTCGCGCCCTCGCGCTGGCCGATGTCGAGGTACGAAAGGATCTTCTCCAGCTGGTCGTTGGAGGCCTGAGCGCCGATCATCGTGTCCGTGTCGAGCGGGTGCCCGGTCTTGATCCGCTCGGTGCGGGCGACGGCCGCTTCCAGGAACTCGCTGTAGTGGCCGCGCTGGATGAGGGCACGCGAGGGGCAGGTGCAGACCTCGCCCTGGTTGAGCGCGAACATCGTGAAGCCCTCGAGCGCCTTGTCGCGGAAGGCGTCGTCCTGCGACCAGACGTCGTCGAAGAAGATGTTGGGTGACTTGCCGCCGAGCTCGAGGGTCACGGGCTTGATGTTCTCGGAGGCGTACTGCATGATCAGCCGCCCCGTCGTGGTCTCACCGGTGAAGGCGACCTTGGCGACGCGCGGGCTGGACGCGAGGGGCTTTCCGGCCTCGGCGCCGAAGCCGTTGACGATGTTGACGACGCCCGGCGGCAGCAGGTCCGAGATCAGCGAGAGCCAGTAGTGCACGGAGGCGGGAGTCTGCTCGGCCGGCTTCAACACGACCGCGTTGCCCGCCGCCAGGGCCGGGGCCAGCTTCCAGACCGCCATCAGGATCGGGAAGTTCCACGGGATGATCTGCGCGACCACACCGAGCGGCTCGTGGAAGTGGTACGCGATGGTGTTGTCGTCGATCTCGCTGAGCGAGCCCTCCTGCGCGCGGATCGCCCCGGCGAAGTAGCGCAGATGGTCGACGGCGAGCGGGATGTCGGCGGCGAGCGTCTCCCGTACCGCCTTGCCGTTCTCCCAGGACTCGGCGACGGCGAGCTTCTCGAGGTGCTCCTCCGTACGGTCGGCGATCTTGTTGAGCATATTGGCGCGTTCGGTGGGGGAGGTGCGTCCCCACGCGGGCGCGGCGGCGTGTGCGGCGTCGAGGGCACGCTCGACGTCCTCGGCGGTGCCCCGCGCGATCTCCGTGAAGGGCTGTCCGTTGACCGGGCTGGGGTTCTCGAAGTACTGGCCGCGGGCGGGCTTCACGTACTCCCCGCCGATGAAGTGGTCATAGCGCGACTGGTAGTCGACGATCGCACCGTCGCTGCCGGGTGCGGCGTAACGGGTCATCTCGGTGGCCTCCCGGTTCCTGCTGCCCGCCGTTGGGCAGCACTGCCGGGAACGCTAGGGACGGGGAGGTTGCAACCACGTTGCGGCCGACTGCTCCCGGTCCAGGGCCCGCACTTCCGCCTGTACGTGGGCCCGCGCCCCGCGCGGCGAAGCACCTGCCAGCGCCTGCCAGATGTCCAGGTCGTCGCCGCCCCAGGGGCTGCGCACCCAGTCCGTGAGCAGCTGCGGATCGGCCCGGTCCACGAGCGCGGCCCGCAGCCCCATGTCCAGGCGTTCGCGCAGCCGCACGATCTCCGGGGCGCAGGAGGACGGCAGCAGCGGACCGTCGTACGCGCCCATCGCACCGGACACCGCGCCCGCCGCGAGCCGTCGCTCCACCAGCAGGAAGTCCGCCTCGACCGGGATGGTCAGCCGATAGGGCCGCGACGCGAGCAGCTCGGGGCCCAGGAGGCCGCGCAGCCGCGAGAGTTCGGCGCGCAGCGTGACGGGTGACATGGACTCGTCCTCGTACAGTGCGACAAGAAGCTGGTCCCCGGTGAGGCCCTCCGGGTGGCGGGCGAGCAGCGCAAGGAGTTCGCTGTGCCGACGGCTCAGGCGCAGCTTGCGGCCCTGGGCCACGAGCAGCGCCTCGTCCCGGCCGAGCGCGTGCAGCGTGAGGGTCTCGGCGCGCTGCGGCGGCTGTTCCAGGGCCAGTTGGGCCTCGGCGGCACGGGCTACCGCCTGCACGAAAGCCCGGCTGTGCGGGTGGGCGGGCCCGCTGCCGCCGGGGGTGTCCCCCGCGCCCGGCGGCCGTCCGGGGGGCGGGGGGTGGATCGGCGCGGCCGCGCAGGTCCAGGGCTGCACGGGCCGGCTGAAGTGCTCGGCGGCGAACACCTGCACCGGGCGGTCCACCGCGACCGCCGTCCCCGGCGCGTTGGTGCCCATCGCGGATTCGGCCCAGCGGGCGCCCGGTACGAAGTTCATCCGCCCGGCGCGCCGGCGCGTCACCGTGTGCCCCTCGACCCACAGCAGCCGCCCCTGCGCGTCGCACACCGCGAGCAGATGCTCGCCGTCCTTCGCGTACGTGGAGACCAGCTCCCGCACCAGCGGCATCACGCGTGCCAGCGGATGGTCCGCGCGATAGGCACCCAATTCGCCGTCCACGAGCTCCACTTGAGCCGTGCCGTCCGGACTGACCCGCGCCCGGGCCGACCGCCGCCAGGAGGCGGCGACCTCCGGCCGCACCGGGCGCTCCACCGTGCCCGCCGCGGTGAACACGGCGTGCGCATGCCGCAGCGCACGCGTCCGCTCGGCCGGGTCGGTGCCCGGCTCGAGGGCCACCCAGGAATCGCTCAACTCGGCCTCCGCGGGGTACCGGTGCGCTTGCGGCCATCGTCACCCCGGGCACGGCAACGGGCAACAGGTCACACCGTGTGAACCCGCAATGGGTACGCCGGTACGCCGCACCGAACCGCAACAGGTTGTCGCCTAGGCGAAGTTGACCATGCGTATGTAGCGCGTCCAGTCCCACAGCGGACCGGGATCGGTGTGGGTGGCGCCGGGGACCTCGTTGTGGCCGATGATGTGCTCGCGGTCGCGCGGGATGTCGTACGTCGCGCACAGATGCGCGGTCAGCGCCGCCGACGATTCGTACATCGCGTGCGTGAACCACTCCGGCTGATCGACAAAACCCTCGTGCTCGATGCCGATGCTCCGGGTGTTGTACGTCCAGTTGCCCGCGTGCCAGGCGATGTTGCGGTCGCGTACGCACTGCGCGACATTGCCGTCCGCCGAGCGCACCACGTAGTGCGCGGAGACCTGCTTCGCCGGGTTCTGGAAGATCCCGAGGGTATCGGCGTACGTCTCCTGGGTGACATGGATGACGATGTGCGTCAGCGGATACGTGGTCGGCCGGTTCGAAGCCGTCTGGTTGGAGCTGCTCGCGGGCACCCAGTCCGCGTCGGGGTAGTCCGCGACGGCCGTCGGACGCGCCGCGGTCGTGCCGCCGGCGAGCAGTGCGGTGGGGACGGCGAGTGCGGCGCCCTGAAGCAGGCGCCGTCTGCTGGGCAGAGCGCGGGCCGGTTCCATGGTGCTCCCTCCACGGTCGATGCGGTCGATGCGGTCGATGCGGTCGATGCGGTCGGTACGGCCGCGGGCGGTACATCGGCCCACGCGTGGTGACGACGTTACGGGCAGGGGCAGTTGGGCTGGAAGGGGGTGGGCCGCGGCGTTGACGGGACGCGGGCCGTACCGGACTCTCATCAGGGGATGAGTGCACGTAGGGGGATCGGGGGATCATCGTGCGACGCATGCGTACTGCTGTGCATACGGGGGCTCTGGTACTGACGGGCGTACTGCTCGCCGCGGGCTGCGGTTCCGGGGACGGTGACGGGGACTGGCTGCGCGATCTGCAGTCCTCCGCGACGGCCGACGAGCAGGAACCGCCTCCCTCGCCGAGCACCACACCACCGATGAGCGACACCGCTTACGACGCGCTGCTCGCCGAGGCGGTCGAGCCGCTCAACACGGCGCTGGCCGGCATCGGAAAGGCGAAGTCCGACAAGGCGGCCGACGAGGCGTTCACCGCGGCCGTCACGGCGGCGGGCGAAGCGGACACGCTGCTGCGCGAGGTGGACACCCCCGACCGGGCCGACCTGGCGCACCAGGACCTGCTGACCGCACTTGCCGGTCTCTCCGGTCAGCTGGAGAGCGCCCAACAGGGCCGCACCGACGGCACGTTGTGCACCGGCAGGGCGGCGGTCGCCCGCTTCGGCTCGGACAAGGCCCTGGGCACGCTCGACGACGCGGCGGAGGCGGTCAGCGCGCTCGGCTACACCCTCGACATCGCCGCCCCGAAACTTCCCAAGGAGACGAACAAGCGGCTCCCCAACGGCCGGATGGTCAAGGACGGCTCACGGGGCGGCCGGGGCGTACTGAAGATCGACGGCGGGAGTCAGGACGCCGTGGTGACCTTCGCGCGCGGCGGCAAGGCCGCGTTCTCGGTCTACGTGCGCAAGAACGCCAAGGCCCAGGTGCAGCGGATCTCCGACGGCACGTACACGATCTACTTCACCTCCGGCGAGGACTGGAACGGCTCGGCACGCGGCTTCAACCGCGGCTGCGCGCACGAGAAGTTCGAGAAGAAGGCGCCCTTCAGGACGACGTCGACCTCGACGAGGATCACGTACACCATCTTCACGATCGGCCTGAAGACCACGATCGGCGGAAACTCACCGGTCAGCCCCGTCTCGCCGGGCGCGATTCCGAAGTAGCCGTGCGGCACGGCGCGGTGATCAGGCCTTCGGGCCGCCACGGACCGGGTTGCCGTCGACGGCGCGCTGCTCGTATCTGCGTACCGCAGGACCCACCGGAACCCTGATGCCACCGCACAGGCCGGTTTCAGCAGCGGGCCGTCAGCGCTGTGCTCCCGCCACCGAAGCCGGGTCGTCCAGAACCGCCCGTACCACCGAATGCGCCGCACCGAGCAGCGGGCCCTCGGAGCCGAGCCGGGAGACCGTGACGGTGCCGCCCTTGGGGCGTGCGGGATCCGCCGTACGGCGGGCCAGCTCGCGCTCCAGGGACGGCAGCAGCCAGGGGGCGAGGCGCGACAGGGCGCCGCCGAGTACCACCGTCTGCGGATCGAGCAGGTTGACCGCACCGGACAGCGCGATTCCGAGCGCCGACCCGGCCGCGCGCAGCGCCCGGCGTACCTGGGCGTCCCCGTTCTCGGCGCGGGCGGCGAGCAGGCCGATGCCGCCTTCGCCGTACGGGAGTCCGGCGGCGCGCAGCACCGCCTCCTCGCCCGCGTACTGCTCCAGGCAGCCACGCCCGCCGCACGGGCAGGCGGGGCCCTCGGGCCGTACCGGCATATGGCCCAGCTCGCCCGCGAACCCGTGCGTGCCGCGCAGCAGCCGTCCGCCCACGACCACGGCCGCACCGATACCGATCTCCGCCGAGACATGGACGAAGTCCTGCGGCGCGGGATCGCCGCCGATCCACAGCTCCGCGAGCGCACCGAGGTTGGCCTCGTTGTCCACGCTCAGGGGCAGCCCGTCGAGCAGATACGGGCCGAGGTCGAGCTCGCTCCAGCCCAGGTTGGGGGCGCGCACCACCGTGTGCGAGTCGCGGGCGACCAGGCCGGGCACAGCGACCGCGAGCCCTGCGGGGCGCAGGCCCGCGCTGCGGCTCGCGGTGGTCACCTCCCGTACGAGACGGGCGAGTTCCTTCAGGACGGGCTCCGGCGGGCGGCCCCGGTTGTCGCTCTCCAGGGAGGCGCGGGCCCGCACCTTGCCGTGCAGATCGACCGCGCACACCGCGAGATGGTCGACACCGATCTCCGCGCCGATACCGACAGGCCCGCGCTCGCCCACGGTCAGGGCGCTGCCGGGGCGGCCCACGGTGCCGGGGCGCTCGGGGCCGAGTTCGACGAGCAGGTCCGCGCGGATCAGTTCGTCGACGAGGGTCGAGACGGCCGCGCGGGTCAGTCCGATACGGGTGGCGACGGCGGCGCGTGAGAGCGGGCCGTGGGCGGTGATGGCCTGGAGGACCAGGGAGAGATTGCGGCGGCGGATGCCCTGCTGGGTGTTGGGCAGGAACGCCGGGTCGCCGAAGCCGCCGTTGCCGGGGAGCTCAGTGGTCATGAGGGGGCTCCTCAGAGGGTGGAGGTACGGTCGGCCGCCAGGAGCGGTGTTGCGTCGCCGAGCACTGCGGCGATCCGGGCGAGGCTTGCGTCGTCCCGGGCTGTCGGCTCGAGGACGGGCCCTTCGGCCGTGCCCCAGCGCCGCGCCACCGCCGCCGGGTCCTCGCCGGTCAGCAGGCCCGCGGCCTGGGCGGCCGCGCCGAGGGCGACCAACTCGGCGGCCCGCGGGACCTGGACGGCGCGGCCGCTGAGCCTGCGTACGGTGTCCTGCCAGGCTTGGCCGCGCGCGCCGCCGCCGATGAGCAGCAGCGGCTCGTCCGTTGGCTCGCCGTCCACGGCCTGGACCAGTTCGAGGGCCTGCAGCAGCGCGAACACCGCACCGTCGTAGGCGGCTTGGAGCAGCTGGCCGGGGGTGGTGTCGTGCCGCAGCCCGTGCAGCAGGCCCGAGGCCCCCGGCAGGTTGGGGGTGCGCTCGCCGTCGAGGAACGGCAGCAGGGTTGCCGAGCCGCCCGCCTCCACTGCCTCCCGGCCGAGACCGAGCAGCGCGGCGATACGGTCCACGGCGAGCGTGCAGTTGAGGGTGCAGGCGAGTGGCAGCCAGTCGCCGCGGGCGTCCGCGAACCCTGCGACCGTGCCGCTCGGATCCGCCGGCCGCTGCCGCGCGACCGTGTACACCGTGCCGGAGGTGCCGAGGCTGAGGACGGGCGCGCCGGGGCGCAGTCCGAGGCCGAGCGCGGCGGCCGCGTTGTCGCCGGTGCCGGGGGCCACCAACACGCCCTGGGCAAAGGGGAGTTCCGCCAGTGCACGCACGGTCCCGGCCACTTCTCCGGGTCCGACGAGGCGGGGGAGGAGCGCGGGGTCGAGGCCGACCAGCTCCAGGACCTCTTCGTCGTACGAGCCGGTCGGCGCCGCCCACCACCCGGTGCCCGAGGCATCGCCCCGGTCGGTGGTGCCCTCGCCGGTGAGCCGGCCCGTGAGGTAGTCGTGCGGCAGGCGCACCGCGGCCGTCGCCGCGACGGCATCCGGTTCGTGCTCGGCGAGCCAGGCCCACTTGGTCACGGTGAACGCGGCCGCCGGCACGACCCCGATCCGGTCGGCCCAGACCTTGGGGCCGCCGAACGCCTCGACGAGACGCTGTGCCTGCGGAGCGGAGCGCACGTCGTTCCACAGCAACGCCGGGCGCACCGGGCGGCCCTGGGCGTCCAGCGTGACAAGGCCGTGCTGCTGGCCGCCGATCGAGACCGCGGCCGCCTCACGCGCCGCGGGACCGCAGGCGCTGACGGCGGCGCACAGCGCCTGCCACCACTGCTCGGGATCGCTCTCGCGTCCCGCGCCGGTGGTTACGGTGTGCGGCGCCTGACCGCTCGCCACCACACGGCCGGTCGAGGCGTCGACGACGACGGCCTTGGTGGACTGCGTGGAGCTGTCCACACCGACGACCAGCGGTCCTTCGGCTGCTGTCATGACGGTCTCCGTTCGGCTCCGTGGGGGCAGCGGGATGGCGGTCCATAGTCCGCCCAACGCCCGGGGGGTTTCCAGGCGCGTCCCCGGATACTAATTTGTCAATCGGCATGACGAAATAGTCAGGACAGCGGAAGACTCAGGTGTGACGCACCCGAGACCTCCGAGGTCCGGGTGCTCTCACCGCGCGACGAAGGAGCAGGGGCGATGACGTATCAGCCGGTACCCGAGGACAAGTTCAGCTTCGGTCTGTGGACCGTGGGCTGGCAGGGCAAGGACCCGTTCGGCGACCCGACCCGGGCCGCGCTCGACCCGGTGGAGGCGGTGCAGCGCCTGGCCGAACTGGGCGCGTACGGCATCACGTTCCACGACGACGACCTGATTCCGTTCGGCTCCTCGGACAGCGAGCGCGAGTCGCACATAAAGCGCTTCCGGCAGGCGCTGGACGCCACCGGTATGAAGGTGCCGGCGGCCACCACGAACCTGTTCACGCACCCGGTCTTCAAGGACGGCGCGTTCACTGCCAACGACCGCGACGTGCGCCGCTATGCCATCCGCAAGGTCATCCGCAATGTCGACCTCGCCGTCGAACTCGGTGCGCAGACCTATGTCGCCTGGGGCGGCCGGGAGGGTGCCGAGTCGGGCGCCGCGAAGGACGTGCGCAATGCGCTTGACCGGATGAAGGAGGCCTTCGACCTGCTCGGCGAGTACATCACCGAGCAGGGCTACGACCTGCGCTTCGCCATCGAGCCCAAGCCCAACGAGCCGCGTGGCGACATCATCCTGCCCACCGTCGGCCACGTCCTGGCGTTCATCGAGCGCCTAGAGCGTCCCGAGCTGTTCGGCGTCAACCCCGAGGTGGGCCACGAGCAGATGGCGGGCCTGAACTTCCCGCACGGAATCGCCCAGGCGCTGTGGGCCGACAAGCTCTACCACATCGACCTCAACGGCCAGAACGGCATCAAGTACGACCAGGACCTGCGCTTCGGAGTCGGTGATGTGCGGGCCGCGTTCTGGCTCGTGGATCTGCTGGAGTCGGCCGGGTACAGCGGGCCGAAGGTCTTCGACTTCAAGCCGCCGCGTACCGAGGACTTCGACGGGGTCTGGGAGTCCGCCGCGGGCTGCATGCGCAACTACCTGATCCTGCGCGACCGCGCGGCCGCCTTCCGCGCCGACCCCGCCGTGCAGCAGGCGCTGCTCGACGCCCGGCTCGACGAACTCGCCCGGCCCACCGCCGAGGACGGCCTGACCGGACTGCTCGCGGACAAGGGCGCGTACGAGGACTTCGACGTGGACGGAGCCGCCGCGCGCGGAATGGCCTTCGAGCGGCTCGACCAGCTGGCCATGGACCATCTGCTCGGTGTGCGGGGCTGATGCGGTGGGTCGATGGGCCCGTGTGTGGCTGATGCCGTGGGCGGTTGAGGCGGTGCGGGCTGATGCTGTGGGCGGTTGAGGCGGTGTGTGGTTGATGCCGTCGTCGGTGGAGACCTCGCGTGGCCGCCTCCTGCGCGGCTGACCCCGCCCACGAGGCGGGCCAAGCGGACGCAGTGTGCCAACTTTCGTACAGGGGTCGCTTCTTGAGCAATTCGGGGTAACTCTTGACGGTATGGCCATGCCTCCGGTGCCGCCACAGCCGCCGACCCAGCCGCCGTCGGGCGGGGGCTTCGGGCCTCCCTCGGGCGGCGGGTACGGGTCTCCGTCGGGTGGCGGGTACGGGCCCCCGGCCGGGGGGCGGCTCGGGGCCTCCCGGCGCTCCGGTCAGCCACCGGGTGGCGGCGGATATGGTCCACCGCCCGGCGGCGGGTACGGGCCACCACCCGACGACGGCGGGTACGGCCCGCCCGGCGGCGGCTACGGCCCGCCCGGCGAGCCCCCGGACGGCGGCGGTCCCCGGCGGCGGACCGGGCTGCTCGCCCTGCCCGCGGGCATCCGCGCCGCGGGGGGCACCGCCGCCGGGGTCCTGGTGGCCACCGGTGACGGAAACGGAGGCGGCGACGGCGAGAACCCCGACCCGAGCGCCACGAAGAAGCCGACCCCGTCCCTGAGCATCCCGTCCGGACTGCCTACGGACATCCCCACGGAGCTGCCGACCGGTCTGCCCACGGACCTGCCCACCGGACTGCCGACCGGACTGCCGACAGATTTCCCGACCGGCCTGCCCACGGGCTTCGCCTCACCGGCCGGCGACGAGACCCCGTACTTCCTGCTCGCGGCGGGGGACTGCTTCGACGTCGGAACCAGCGCGCAGGGGTACGCGGTGCGCAAGTCCTGCACCTCGGCCCATGACGCGGAAGTGGTGAAGATCGCCGAGCTGGAAGGGACTTACAGCACCGAGCAGGCCATCCGCTCGGCCGCGTCCAAGCTCTGCCAAGGCCCCCTCGACACGAAGGCCGCCAAGCAGCCCGCGGGCACGGTGCGCGGCACGCTGGTGCAGTACCCGGACACCAGCGGTTTCCGGACCGGCATCGACAGCGTGGCCTGCAGCCTCTCCGGCGATACGAAGGCGGGCGGCCGCAAGCTTACGAAGCCGCTGAAGTAGGGCGGTGAGCAGGGGAAATGACCTCCCGCCCACCGCCGGCCACTTCGTGTGCCCGCCTCTAGGTGATCTGCTCGCCGCCCACCAGAGCAGCCAACGCCGCCGCCGGATCCTGCGCCGCAGGACCGGCCGGAGCCCAGCGGCCGCGCTCCTTGCGGTACGGCCACCAGCGGCCGTCGCGTCCGTAGCGCAGTTGCGCCGGGGCGTCGGCGAGGCTCCAGCGGTTGCGGGCCGCCTTGAGGTGCGGGCGTTCGTCCTCCTCCCAGGCCGCGTCGAGCGCGGCCCGGGCGCGCACCGCCTCGTCCGGGTCCGGCGTCCACTCGTTCTCCAGGACGTCGAGGGCTGCCTCACCACCGAACTCCCAGGCCTGTACGGCCAGTTCCAGCGCGTCCCGGCTGCGCCCGGTGCCCTCGGCGAGGCGTGCGCGGACCTCGGCGGGTGCGCCGATGGCCAGACGTACCGCGTCCTGGTTCTCCTCCAGTGGCGTGGGGACAGGACGGCCGGACAGCGCCGCGGTGAGCACCTGGTGGGCCCGAACCGTGGCGCTGTGCGCCAGGAACTCCACGGCCGAGACGTCGAGTCCGGGCGCGGGCGCCGTCTCGGTGTCGAGCGCAGGCGGCTGCCCCGGCGTCTCGGGCAGGTCCGGGAGCGCGGGCAGCGGCGGCAGGATCGCCCCCATCGCGTACGCCTCTTCGGCCCGTACACCCCGGGAGGGCGCCGGCACGTCGCTCTCCTGCGGAGCAGCCGAGGCCCGTGCGACGCTGCGCGCCTGCAGCTCGTCGAGCAGGGCGCGCTCGCCACGGCCGCGCATCAGGAGCAGGACGAACGGGTCCTGGTCGAGCAGCCGCGCCATCTGATAGCTGAGCGCGGCCGTGTGACCGCAGTGGTCCCAGGCCTCACAGGTGCACTCGGGTTCCAAGTCGCCGATCCCCGGGAGCAGTTCGATCCCGGCGGCGGCCGCGTCCTCGACCAGGAGCGGCGGCATCTCGCGGTCGAGCAGCGCCGCAATGTGCCCGGAGCTCTCCACCGCCATGTCGAGCAAACGGTCCCACGCGTCCTCGGACAGCTGCTGAAGGAGTACGTCGGACCGGAAGGCCGCCCGGCCCTTGTCCTGCACCACCGCGGTGATCCGGCCCGGCCGCACGGACACCGCACCGACCGCACCGGCCCGGGCGAGCCTGCGGCCCGCCTTGGTCTGCTGGTTGTCCAGGGCGGTGTCCTCCAGGGCCTTGAGCCAGGCCTGCCCCCACCAGGTCACGGCGAAGCCCCGTCCGTGGGCCGGCGGCAGGGGCTCGAAGGTGCGCTCGTCACCGGTACTCATCGGGCATCTCCTCGCAGCTGGACCAGCTCGGCCAGTTCGGCATCGGTGAGTTCGGTCAGGGCTGCCTCGCCGGAGCCGAGCACGGAGTCGGCGAGATCCTGCTTGCGTTCCAGGAGTGCGGCGATCCGGTCCTCGATGGTGCCTTCGGCGATCAGGCGGTGCACCTGTACGGGACGGGTCTGGCCGATCCGGTACGCGCGGTCGGTGGCCTGGGCCTCGACCGCCGGGTTCCACCAGCGGTCGTAGTGCACGACATGCTCGGCGCGGGTCAGGTTCAGACCCGTGCCCGCCGCCTTCAACGACAGCAGGAACACCGGGACTTCACCGTCCTGGAAACGGCCCACCATGGCCTCGCGCTCGGCCACCGGCGTACCGCCGTGCAGGAACTGGGTACGCACGCCCCGGGTCGCCAGATGCTTTTCGATCAGGCGGGCCATCTGCACGTACTGCGTGAAGACCAGGACGCTCGCGTCCTCGGCGAGGATCGTGTCGAGCAGTTCGTCGAGGAGTTCGAGCTTGCCGGAGCGGCCGGTGATCGACGGCCGCTCCTCCTTGAGGTACTGCGCCGGGTGGTTGCAGATCTGCTTGAGCCCGGTGAGCAGCTTGACGATCATGCCGCGGCGCTCCATCCCGTCCGCCTCCGAGATGGCGGCGAGGGTCTCGCGCACCACGGCCTCATAGAGACCGGTCTGCTCGGCGGTGAGCGAAACGGCGCGGTCCGTCTCGGTCTTGGGCGGCAGTTCGGGCGCGATGCCCGGGTCCGACTTGCGGCGCCGCAGCAGGAACGGGCGGACGAGTTTGGCGAGCCGTTCGGCCGCCGCCGGGTCCTGTCCGCTCTCCACGGCCTGCGCATAGCGGCTGCGGAAGGTGCCGAGCCGGCCGAGCAGGCCCGGTGTCGTCCAGTCGAGGATGGCCCACAGCTCGGACAGGTTGTTCTCGACAGGCGTGCCGGTGAGCGCCACTCGTGCCTGCGCGGGCAGGGTGCGCAGCTGCCTGGCGGTGGCGGAGTACGGGTTCTTCACATGCTGGGCCTCGTCGGCCACGACCATGCCCCAGGTACGGGCCGCGAGCGTCCCGGAGTCCAGGCGCATCGTCCCGTACGTGGTGAGCACGAACTCGCCCTCGGCCGGCTCGTCGAGCGTGCGGGCCTGGCCGTGGAAGCGCCGTACGGGCGTGCCGGGCGCGAACTTCTCGATCTCACGCTGCCAGTTGCCCATCAGAGAGGTCGGGCAGACGACCAGCGTCGGGCCGCGGGTCCCCTCCGTCTGCTGCCGGTGCAGATGCAGCGAGATGAGGGTGATGGTCTTGCCGAGACCCATGTCGTCGGCGAGACAGCCGCCGAGTCCGAGCTCGGTCATCGTCGCGAGCCAGCCGAGCCCGCGCAGCTGGTAGTCGCGCAACGTCGCCGTGAGCGCGGCCGGTTGGGCCACATCGGTGGCGGCATCGGGATCGGCCAGGCGATCGCGCAGCGCGGCCAGCCAGCCGCTCGCGGTCACCTCGACACGGCGGCCGTCGACCTCGGTGGACCCGGTGAGCACCGCGCCGAGGGCATCGACCGGGGTGACCTTGCGGTCCTCGTGGGCGCGGGCGCGGCGGGCTTCCTCGGGGTCGATCAGGACCCATTGGTCGCGCAGCCGGATCAGCCGCCGGTGCGCTTCGGCGAGCGCGTCGAGTTCGGCGCGGGTCAGCTCCTGGTCGCCCAGCGCGAAGCGCCAGTTGAACGCGAGCAGCGCGTCGGGCGCGAGCATCGACGGGGCGCCGTCGCTGGACTGCCCGTCATCCGGCGGTCCGACCACCGCGCGCGCGGTCAGCTTGCGGGCGAGCTCGCGCGGCCAGTGCACCTCGACACCGGCGCCGGCGAGGGTGCGCGAGGCCTCACCGAGCAGCTCGGCGATCTCCTCGTCGGCGAGTTCGACGGCGTCGGGCACGGCGGCCGTCAGGAGCGGGGTCAACGGCGCCCAGGCGCGGGCCGCCCGGCGCAGCGCGAGCAGCGCGACCAGCCGGCTGCGCGGCCCGACCGCGCCCGCGGCGGCGCCCGATTCGGCCCAGACGTCAGCGGCGCCCGCGACGGCGGTCGGGTTGGCGGCGCTGTGCATCTGCAGTACGGCGCGGAAGCGGGCGGCGCCTTCCTGGAGCCCGGGCACCTTGGATTCCTGGAGTCCGGGACCCTCGGTTTCCTGGAGTCCGGGTACCTCGATTTCCTGGAGCCCGGGCACCTCGATCCGCAGGGACAGGCGCACCCCGGCGTCATGGCCCGCGGCCACATCCGCCGCCCAGTCGCGCTGTTCCGGCAGCCGCTGCGGCTCGTCCACGGCATAGGCCGGCTGACCCGCGGCCAGGTGGGCGGCGGGGGAGCGGGGCAGACTGTCGGCCACGGCGTCCAGGAACTGCCGTACGAGCAACTCCGGCTCGGGCAGCAGGAGTTCATCATCCGACGGCAGCGGCGCGGCATGCGCCTGCGGCGGCATCGCGGCGGCCAGCTCGCGCACCAGCTCCAGGTCCTCGGCCGTCAAGGGCCCGGCCCGCCAGGCATCCTCGTCCTGCGCCGTGAGCCCCGGCAACAGCAAGCCGCGAGCGGTCAGTTGGAGTGCGAACAGCGTGGCCGCGCCCCAGAACGCCGCGGCGGGATGCGCCGCATCCTCGACGCGTGCACGGGCCAGGACGGGCAGCGCCTCGCGCACGGTCAGGATGCGCGCGGGGACCTGGACCCGCTCCACGCCGCCCGCGTCGCCCGGCAGCGCGACGGTCAGCTCGCCGGCCGCGCCGTCGAGGGCGTCGCCCTCCTCGCTCCAGAACGCGAACCGGCTGGTGCGGGCAGGTGTGGCGGGCAGGAACACCACGGCGCACCGGGTGAGTTGAAGCACTTCGGCAGCGGTGAGCGGGACGGACCTGTGCACAGCGATGGCTGATTCCTCAAGTTTGACTAGAGACCGAGCGGCCGAGGGTACCTGAAGCCCGGCCCGTATCAGAGGTCCGAAGGCGTGACGCCCCTCACAGTCGACGCCCAAGGGTGTCGCCGAGTCCACCTGCCACTGGTGGTGGCCCCAGGTCCGCCGGAGGCCACCACCCCTGCGTACACGGGTGGTGGCGCCATGGTCGCCATGGGTAGCCGAAACCTACGTTTAAGCAGGTCAGACCGATCGTAGAAGAGACCGGAGACCTGCCATGACGACCGCCGCACCCGTACGAGAGCGCCCCGCCGCCGCACCCCGCGGCAGCGAGTTCGCGCCACTCCTGCGCACCGTCAAAGGGCAGGGCCTCCTGGAGCGCCGCACCGGCTGGTACGCCCGCAGCATCGCCGTCAACACCCTCGCGCTCGCCTCCGTCATCACCGCCATGGCACTCGTCGGCAACTCCTGGTGGACGCTGCTGCTCGCGCTGCCCCTCGCCCTGTTCTCGGCGCGCACCTCGTTCATCGGCCACGACGCGGGTCACGCCCAGATCGCCGACAAGCGCCAGGTCAACCGCGTGCTCGGCCTGATCCACGCCAACCTGCTCGTCGGCACCAGCGCCGCCTGGTGGAACGACAAGCACAACCGCCACCACGCCAACCCCAACCACGTCGACAAGGACCCGGACGTGGCACCCGACGTCCTGGTCTTCTCCGGCGGCCATGTCGCGGGCCGCACCGGGTTCAAGGCCTGGCTCACCCGCCACCAGGCGTGGCTGTTCTTCCCGCTGTGCCTGCTCGAAGGCATCAACCTCAAGATCCAGGGCATCAAGGACCTGCGCCGCCAGTCCCCGCGCGAACGCACCGTGGAGGGCCTGCTCCTGCTCGTCCACCTCGTCGCGTACGCGACCCTGCTCCTGACCGTCCTGACGCCCGGCAAGGCCCTCCTGTTCGCCTTGCTCCACCAGGCGTTCTTCGGCCTGCACCTGGGCCTTGCCTTCGCGCCCAACCACAAGGGCATGCCGATGCCCGACAGCACCACCGAACGCTGGGGCCATCTGCACCGCCAGGTGCTCACCTCGCGCAACATCCGCGGCGGCCCCGTCACGGACTGGCTGCTCGGCGGCCTCAACTACCAGATCGAGCCACCTGTTCCCCAACATGCCGCGCCCGCACCTGCGCCTGGCCCAGCCCCTGGTGCGCGCCCACTGCCGCGACGTGGGCATCCCCTACGCGGAGACCGGCGCCGTCGACTCGTACCGCCAGGCGCTGGGGCATCTGCGGGAGGTCGGTGAGCCCTTGCGCGTCGAGTAGGGGACTTCTCCGGGACGGACCTCAGGGTCGCGTCAGGGTCCAGACTGGAACCAGGGCGGCGGCGGGCCCGTTCTCCCTTGCAGAGAGCGGCTGCGGCCGCGAAGGAGGCGACACTGATGTCCAGGAACGCGAAAATCGCCGCGGGTGGTGTGGCGGCCGGGCTCATCCTGATGATCTGGCTGCCCTGGTGGGCAGCGATGCTGATCATCCTCGGGGTGCCGACGGCGGCCTATCTGACCCTCGATGAATCACAGCGGCGCCGGCTGCGGCGGGTGTCACGCAAGGAACTGGGGCGCTGAGCGCTGCTTCTTGAATCGGATACGGATACGGATGCGGGAGCGGGGCGCGGGCCGTCGAGGTCCGCGCCCTCGGCCGTGCGGGGGCTCGGGGGCCGCCTGACCGTCCGGGGCGCGGGTCAGGACGGGCGTACCGCCATCTTGTCCAAGGCCTCGAGCAGCCCCGGGAGTTCGGGCCCCCGGCCCACCGGCAGCACTTCGCCGGGCTCCTCGTCGAGCAGGACGAAGGCGATGTCGTCGGTACGGGCCACCATCGACCAGCCAGGACCGTCGGCCCGCAGGGTCCGCGCCTCGCCCGTGGCGAAGGCGGAGCGCACGCGGCCGAGCGGCGGGGGAGTGTCGATGTAGGCACGCACCTCGGCGAGGACGCGGCGGATGGCACTGCCGGAGGCGGCGGTCCCGGGTCCGGCGGGATCGGGCTGGTCGGCGGTGGCTTCGGGGGCCGTACCCGGCTGGTCGGCGGTGCCCTCGGAGGGCGTATCGGGCCGGCCGGTGGTGTCCTCGGGGGCGCCGACCCGGGTCGGCGCGTGAGCCTCGTCCGGCGCCGCGTTCTCGTCGGCGGTCTGGTTTTCCGCGGTGTCCGAATCAGCCGACTCTTCAGCGGTCGCTTCAGTGGTTGCTTGAGTGGTCTCCGCGTCGGCTGCGGAATCGTTTGCGCTGTCGGCCCGGTCGCTCGGGGCATCCGTCCCGGCGGCGTCCGCGGCGCCCCCAGAGTTCCGGTCGGAGTCAGCGTCGGTGTCGGTGCCAGCGTAGGCATCGGACACTGTCCCCTCGGCCGCCGCCGTCCCGCTGCTTTCGACGTCCTCCGACGCTCCCGGTCTCTCCGGCCCCTCAGCGGCCTCACCCTCACCGGCCGAGTCGGAACCCGCCCCGGACCCGGACTCCTCCCCGGACCCGGACCCCTCCCCGCCCGTCACGAACGCATCATCGTCGATCTGCGCCCGCCACATCGCCCACTGCAGCGCGATCTCATCCGCGCCGAGCCGCCGTTGAGCCGGCCCCCAGGTGGTGGTGTCCGGCGGCGAGAGGACCAGGACGTGCGGATCGTCGGGGTCGGGCTCCGGGTCGTGCGGCGCGGGGATGCCGGGCGCCGCCACGGCCACCGCGAGCGGCCAGCCGGGCAGCGCGCTGACCACCGTGCTGTCGTCCGGCGACAGTTCGTACTCCATGCCGCAGTCCCAGGAGGCGATGGCGACCGCCACCAGGGACACATCGTCGGTCACCACGGTCCAGCGGGCACCCGTCGAGTCCTGTCCGAGCACGAGGCCGTACCCGTCGACGATCGGCACCAGGCCGAGCGCCGCACAGGCCTCCGGGTAGTCGTCACCGAGCACGCTCGGGAACTTCGCGGGTGTCAGCAGCACCGCGGTCAGCACATACAGCGCGTCGTCGTCGACGGCGACGTCCGCATCGCTCCCGGCCATGGCAGTGCCCTCCCCTTTCGCAAACTTCGTCGGCGCACCCTAACCAGTCGGTAACCGACTAGTCGAGGTCTGGGCGACCTTGAACCGCACGGACGTGCGCGGATACGCCGACGTGGAGGGGGCGGGCAGGTCAGACGGCCGGCAGACCGAGCAGGGTACGGGCCACGTCGCGCGGCGACTCGTCGCGCTCGCGGGCCAGCGCGATCACGGCGCGGCAGGCGAGCTCGTTGATGCCGAAGTACAGGGCCTCGGGCTGGACCCAGCCGGCCGCTTCGTCCTGCTGTTCCTGGTCGTCGTCGATGGACGCGGTCACATAGGCCGCAGCCGCCTCGAAGATGTTGTGCGTGCGGTGTTCCGAGCCGGCCGCCTGCCGCGGCACGGCCTTCCCCGTGGCGGACGGCGGCTCCGTCTCGCCGGGCTCACGGCCGTCCGGCTGGAACAGCCTGCCGATTCTGCGCAGCACCGGATGACGCTCCGACATAAGCGATCACCTTCCCCCTGTACGGCTCGGCCCCGCTTCAGGTCGGTTCCGCGGGTCGATCTTTCAAGTGTGCCGTATCCAGAAGCAGTTGCTCAGACCTCTCGTACGGCAAGAGCGAGAAACTGTACGTCCTCGTCCACGTACGAGATCATCCGCCACCCCGAACCGGCGAGCAGCGGCCGCAGATTGGGCTCGGCCCGCAGGTCGTCGGGGGTGACCTGGCGTCCGTGACGTGCCGCGAGGGCCCTGCGGCCGATGGGGTGGAAGAGTGCGAGGCGGCCACCGGGACGTACCACCCGGGCCAACTCGCGCAGATTCGCGGCGGGTTCGGGCAGATGCGAGATCAGGCCCGCGCCGAACACCGCGTCCAGTGCGCCGTCGCGCAGCGGCAGCCGTGCGACATCGGCGAGCAGCAGTCCGCCGTCCGCGCCCCGTCCGGCCCGCAGCGCCTCCCGCAGCATGGCGGGGGTGAGATCGGCGCCGATTACGGTGCCCTCGGACCCCACCGCCGCGCGCAGCACCGGGAGGGCGCGTCCGGTGCCGCAGCCCGCGTCGAGGACCTTGTCCCCGCGCCGCAGCCCGATCGCCGCGACCCCTTGCGCGTACGCGGGACCGTCGTCGGGAAAGCGGGAGTCCCAGTCGGCCGCGCGGGCGGTGAAGAACTCCTGTACGTCCCTGGGGTCGTTGCTCATACGGTCCATGATCCCTCACCCGGAGGTGCGATGGCCCGAACTGCTCGAACTTCCGCACGGAACGGATTCAGGTTCCGTACGTCCGTGCGGTGCGCATGTTCGAGCGCGTGACGATCGTTCTTGCACATCTCTCTGTCATATTCAGCCACCTTTCGAAGTGCGCCCCCTCTTCACGCCTCCTCCACGACTAGCGTCCCGGAGGCATGGGACACCTGGACCACGCCGCCTTCGGCTGGCTTACACCCGCACTGTCGTATGTGATGGCCTGCATCGGCGCCGCACTCGGACTGCGCTGCACCGTGCGCGCCCTCACGGCCACCGGAAGGTCGCGGCGCAACTGGCTCATCACCGGCGCCTCCGCGATCGGCACCGGCATCTGGACGATGCACTTCGTGGCGATGTTCGGCTTCAGCGTCACCGGCACGGAGATCCGCTACAACGTGCCGCTGACCGTCGTCAGCCTCGTCGTCGCCATGGTCGTCGTCGGGGTGGGTGTCTTCGCTGTCGGCTACAGCAAGAACAAGGGCCGAGCGCTCTTCCTCGGCGGCCTGACCACGGGAGTCGGGGTGGCGAGCATGCACTACCTCGGCATGGCCGCCCTCCGGCTGCACGGCGAGGTGCACTACGACCCCGCCATGGTCGGCCTCTCCGTTCTCATCGCGGTGGCCGCCGCGACGGCCGCCCTGTGGGCGGCACTCAACATCAAGGCGCCCGTCGCCGTGGCCGTCGCCTCCCTGGTGATGGGAGCCGCGGTCACGAGCATGCACTACACCGGCATGATGGCCGTCAGCGTCGACGTCACGCCCGGAACCGCCGAACTGTCCGGGGCCACGACCATGCAGTTCATCTTCCCCCTGGCCGTTGGCCTCGGCTCCTATCTGTTCCTGACCTCAGCCTTTGTCGCGCTCTCCCCGACCGCCACCGAGCGCGAGGCCTCCGCCTCGGCCCAGCGGCCGCTGGAGAGCGCCCTTCCCTAGCGGTGCGGCCGGGTCGCCCGCCGACCGGCCCGGCTGCACCGCACCGCCCCTGATCCAGAGCGAGGAGGCCATGCGTACATCCCGCAACACCCCAGGCTCCCCGGCCCGTACCGGCCCCGACGCGACGACCGCGCCCCCGGCGCGCGGCCGCCGCGCCCCCGCGGGGCCGCCCCCCCACGCACAGGCTTCCGGAGGGCCCCCCGCACACGGCCACATACCCGAGCCGCCCGAGCGCGGCCCCATCTGGCAGCTGCGACCACGGCGGGTCAGGGCGAAGATCGTCTGCCTCCTCATGGTCCCGGTCGTCTCCCTGATCGCCCTGTGGGCGTACGCCACCGTGACCACGGCCCAGGACGTCAGCCGGCTCAGCCAGCTGCAGCGAGTCGACGAGCAGGTCCGTACCCCCGTGGCCGCCGCCGTCGCCGAGCTCCAGGATGAACGCGCCGCCGCCGTCGCCTACGCGGCCCGCCCGGACACCTCGCGGGCCGACGAACTGCGGGGCCAGGCCGAGCAGACCGACAAGGCACTCGGCAAGCTCCGCCTCGGCAAGGACCACACGGTCGCCGACGGCGCGGACTTCCCCTCGGGCGTCGCCGAGCGGCTCGGCGTCTTCGTGGACGGCGCGGACGAGCTCGCCGGCCTGCGCACCGACATCCTTGACCGGCGCACGGGTTGGGACGAGGCGTACGACAAGTACACCGAGACCATCGGGAAGGCGTTCACCGTCGGCGGTGCGCTGACCGGCGTCCAGGACGCCGAAGTCGGCTCCGACGCACGCGTGGTCCTTGAATTCTCCCGGGCCGGCGAGATGCTCGCCCGCGAGGACGCGCTGCTCTCCACCGCCCAGCTGGCCAAGACCCTCGAAGGCGCACGGCTGCAGACCTTCATCGGCGCCGTCGAGACCCGCCGTACGCTCCTCGGCTCCACCGTCCAGGATCTGCGCGGCGAGGAACGTTCCGCCTGGCGCGAGCTGGAGAAGAGCAGCGCCTACGCGGACGTCCTCGCGGTCGAGGACAAGGTTCTGTCCGCGGCCCCCGGCCGCCAGGGGGGCGCCGCCCCCCCGCGGGGGGGGTGGGGGAAGGGCCCC
>NZ_JAEIMH010000036.1:44782-47180 GCF_016464295.1 Streptomyces sp. N35
CCCAGCGCCGGGGGCGCGAGGGACAAGGCCCACGCGGAGGCCCAGGACGAACTGCGCGGGATCGAGACCGACGCAGGCCAGCGCGCCGCCGACCGCGCCGACCCGTTCGCCCGCGGAATCCTTACTCCTGCCGGCGCCGCGGTACTGCTCGGACTCCTCGCCGTATCGGCCTCGTTGGTGATCTCGGTACGGATCGGCCGCGCCCTGGTCGTCGAGCTGGTCAGTCTGCGCAACACGGCCCTGGAGATCGCCCGCCGTAAACTCCCCAGCGCCATGCGCCGGTTGAGGGCCGGCGAAGAGATCGACATCCACGCCGAGGCGCCGCCGGGACCACCCGCACAGGACGAGATCGGGCAGGTCTCCGAATCCCTCGGCACCGTGCACCGCGCCGCACTCAGCGCGGCCATCGAGCGCGCCGAACTCGCCAGCGGCATCTCGGGCGTCTTCGTGAACCTCGCCCGCCGCAGCCAGGTCCTGGTCCACCGCCAGCTGAACCTGCTCGACTCCATGGAGCGACGGGCCGAGGACCCCAACGAGCTGAGCGACCTGTTCCGGCTCGACCACCTGACCACCCGTATGCGGCGGCACGCGGAGAGTCTGATCATCCTCTCCGGAGCCGCCCCCGGACGTGCCTGGCGGATGCCGGTCTCGCTCACCAACGTCGTACGGGCCGCGGTGTCCGAAGTCGAGGACTACGCGCGCGTCGAGGTGCGGCAGCTGCCCGAGAGCGCCGTCGTCGGCGCCGCGGTCGCCGACCTCACCCATCTGCTCGCCGAACTCGTCGAGAACGCCGCCTCGTTCAGCCCTCCGCACACCAAGGTGCGGGTCAACGGCGAGCCCGTCGGCAACGGCTACGCGCTCGAAGTCGAGGACCGCGGGCTCGGCATGGGCAAGGAGCGCCTCGCCGAGGCCAACCGCCGGATCGAACAGTCCGAAGCACTCGACCTGTTCGACAGCGACCGGCTCGGCCTGTTCGTGGTGAGCCGCCTCGCCGCCCGTCACGGGATCAAGGTCCATCTGCGGACCTCACCGTACGGAGGCACCACCGCCGTCATCCTGCTGCCGACCGCGCTGCTGCAGGACTCCCTGCCCAAGGGCGGCAAGCGGCCCGCACACGAAGAGATCGAACCCGCCGCCGAGCACGCACGCGTGCCCGGCGCAGGCCCCCTGCGCGAGGTCGGCGCGGCCGGACCGGTGCCCGGACCGCGGCCCGCCCTCGCGGCCATGCCCGAAGCAGCCGCCCCGCGCGGAGTGACCACGCTGCGGCTGCACACGCGGGGCGGCGAGGAGCGGACGCCGCAGCGCGAGGCCGTACCGGCCGAGCCGTCGCCGAACGGCGACACCACGGCCGACCTTCCGCGCCGGGTGCGCCAGGCGAGCCTCGCGCCCCAGCTGCGCGAGGAACCCGCCGCCGAGGCACCCGAACCGCCCGCCCAGGCGCAGAGCACCGACGAACGCACCCCGGAGCAGGTGAGGGACCGGATGACCGCCTACCGCGAGGGCTGGACCAGAGGAGGAGGGGGCCGACCCGCGGGTCGCAGGTCCGAGAGCACACCCGACTTCACACCGGGCACCGCCGGCGAAAGCCGTACGCAGGGCAGCAACAGCGAAGGAGACCACGCATGATCCAGGACCCGAGAACCGGCACCGCGCCGCGCTCCGGCGAACTCGACTGGCTCCTGGACGACCTCGTCCTGCGCGTCGGCGAGGTGCGGCACGCCGTGGTCCTCTCCAACGACGGTCTGGCGGTGGGCTCTTCCAGCGCCCTGCGCCGCGAAGACGCCGAACATCTGGCGGCCGTGGCCTCCGGATTCCACAGCCTCGCCAAGGGCGCGGGACGGCACTTCGGAGTCGGCGGAGTGCGCCAGACCATGGTCGAGATGGACGACGGTTTCCTGTTCGTGGCCGCGGCCGGCGACGGCTCCTGTCTTGCCGTCATGTCCACAGCCACCGCGGACATCGGCCTCATCGCGTACGAGATGGCCCGGCTGGTGAAGCGGGTCGGCGAACACCTCTACACGCCGCCGCGGTTCGCCGTACAGCCGCCGGCCGCGGGCTGAGCGGGGGCGGTCGCCATGAGGAAACTACGGGGCGACACCGAGCCACCCGAACCCGGCGCCCAGTGGTACGACGCCGAAGCGGGACCGCTGGTCCGCCCGTACGCCATGACCGGCGGGCGCACCAGCCCCGGCCCGAGCGGTGTGCGCTTCGATCTGATCGCACTGGTCAGCCTGGACACCGCGGCGCCCGAGCTCGGCGACGACACCGCGCTCGGCCCGGAACACCGCGCACTGATCGAACTGTGCCGCACCGAAACCCAGTCGGTCGCCGAACTGGCCGGGGAGGGCGGCCCCCCGCGGGGGGGCGGCCCCGGGCTCCCGGGGGGCGCCGCCCCCCT